>DBGBEC010000183.1:0-7019 GCA_048477415.1 Candidatus Limivicinus sp.
CTTTCGGCGCGGATGGTGCCGCCGTGCTTTTCCGCGATCTCCCTGGCGATGGCGAGGCCCAGGCCCGCCCCGCCGGTAGAGCTGGAGCTGGATGAGTCCAGGCGGAAAAACTGCTCAAATATGCGGCTGAGCTTTTCCGGAGGGATGGTCTTGCCCCGGTTCTTTATCTGGGCCAGAGCCCAGCCCTCCCGGCGCTTCAGGCTCACGCTTATCTCCGAATCCGGATAGCTGTAGTTCACGGCGTTTCGCATAAGGTTGTCAAACACCCGGGCCAGCTTGTCCCCGTCGGCGCTCAGACTCAGCTCTTTTTCCAGCTCCAGCTTCCAGCGAAGGCCCTTTTCCTGAAGTACCGGCTCAAATTCAAAGGCGCTCTGTTCGATGAGCCGGGTCAGATTCACGTTCTCTTTCTCAAGGCTTATGGCGGTGAGGTTGAAGCGGGTGATGTCGAAAAACTCATTTATCAGGTCCTCCAGGCGAAGGGCCTTGTCCAGCGCCACTCCGGTGTACCGGGCCCGCAGCTCCGGACTTATTTCCGGCTCGTCCCGCAGCAGGCTCAGATAGCCTATGACGCTGGTGAGCGGGGTCTTCAGGTCGTGGGCCAGGTAGACGATAAGGTCGTTTTTCCGCTGCTCGGCCTCCTTGGCCAGGGCGGCGTCTCTGAGCGCCCGCTCCTTGAGCAGGTTCAGCTCGTTCTGAGTGTCTGCCATGGCGGGGGAGAGGGTCACGGGGCCGCTGTCCGGCTTTGCCAGGCTCCCCGCCGCGGCCACCACCTCGTCCAGATAGCTGAGAGGCTTTGAGAGAAAGTGATAGGTTATGAAGGTCCAGCCCAGCAGCACGGCCAGGCCCGCGAATAACAGGATATAGTCCCGTACAAAGCACAGGATGAGATAGAGCGGGTCATAGGGCTGCCATATTATCCTGGAGCACAGGTTGTAGCCCAGCAGAAAAAGGATGAACAGGCCTGCCACCATGGCTACCAGTGAAAAAATATAGCGCAGAAGAAGCTCCCTTGACATGCGGCTTCGCCGGGCCTTGGCCCGGTCTTTAGGCTTTGTCTTCAATCGTATATCCCACTCCCCACACAGTTTTTATGAATTTCGGCCTTCTGGCCGGTTCCTTCAGCTTTTCCCGCAGCCGGGCGATGTGGGACATGACGGTGTTGTTATTGTCCAGATACCGCTCGCCCCACACGGCCTCAAACAGCTCCTCAGAGGACACCACTTTTCCCTTTCTCTCGCAGAGATACCAGAGTATGTCAAACTCCAGAGGGGTGAGGCTGAGCTCCTGGCCATAGAGAAGGCATTTGTGGCTGTCCCGGCAGATGTAAAGGCCCTTGAAGTCGAATTCGCGGGGGGCGCTCTCCTGGCCGGAGGAGGAGTTGTAGCGGAGATAGCGGCGGAGCTGGGTCTTGACCCGGGCCGCCAGCTCCAGGGGGTTGAAGGGCTTTGTCACATAGTCGTCCGCCCCCAGGGTAAGGCCCGTTATTTTGTCCCCGTCCTCCACCTTGGCGGTGAGCATGATGATGGGAAAGAGATACCTCTCCCGTATCCTCCGGCACAGCTCAAAGCCGCTTATGTCCGGCAGCATGACATCCAGCAGAGCCAGGGCCGGCGGCTGGTCCTCTATGGCCTTCAGGGCCTGGGCCCCGTCATAGGCCTTTGTAACGGCGAAGCCGTCGTTTTTGAGATAGACCTCCACAAGCTCGGCTATCTCCTTTTCATCGTCCACAACAAGTATCCGGTTTTCCATTCTGTCCCCCTGTACTATGCGGCGACCTGCCCGCGCTCCGGTATTTATTATACTCCGGCCGGGGCGGCTTTCGCCTGAACATATTCAAACGTATTTCTTGCGATTTTCTTACTTTTTGGCCAGGCTGCGGATAAAGGCCCGAAGAGCGCCCTTTTCCCGGTTCACAAGACCCAGCAGGGCCAGGACCTGCCTGTCCGTCATAAGCCCGCTCACGCGGCCCAGGTTCCTGTAGGGCAGGTTCATGATAAAGGCGGCGGAGTTTGCCGCCTCCTTTTTCCCGGCGGCGCTCATGAGCCGGCAGTAGAGGGAGATGGCCCTGTAGATAAGCAGGCCCAGGCCCCCGTTTAAATAGCCGCCCTGGTACAGGCAGGAGTTAAAGTCCAGGGGGGCCGCCCGGTCCCAGCGGGGTGAGGGGGCTGTCCTGCCCAGCAGGGCATAAAAATTCTCGTCCCCCAGCTTGTCCAGCTCCGCCCCATAGTAGGGGGCAAACTCCGGCCCGGAACAGGGATCTGCCACCGGCTCGGCTTCAAGCTCCAGCCGGGCGCTGAGCCGGATATCCCGGCAGGAGGCGCCCACAAGCAGCTCATAGCTGCCCCCCTCCAGGACCCAGTCGTTTTCAGCCACGCTCCAGAAGGCGAAGCTCCTGCGGCCCAGCTCAAGGCGCACCCGCTTTTCCTCACCGGGCAGGAGCCAGGTCCTTGCAAAGCCCTTCAGCTCCTTTTCCGGCCGGAAAATGCCTCCCGTCCTTGGGGAGATATATAGCTGTGATACCTCGGCCCCGGGGCGGCTGCCGGTGTTCTTCACCGTAAAGCTCAGCTCGTCCCGGCTGCACTGAAGGTCTGAATATTCAAAGCTCGTATAGCTCAAACCGTGGCCAAAGGGGTATTTCACCGGCTTTTTCGCCGTCTCGAAATAGCGGTAGCCCACATATATGCCCTCTCTGTACTCCGCCGTGGCCTCCCGGCCCGGGTACCAGGGGGCGGAGGGCGTGTCCTCATAGCGCAGAGGCAGGGTCTCTGCCAGCTTCCCGCTGGGATTTGCCTTCCCGGTGAGGAGCCGGGCGATGGCCGTACCGCCGCCCTGGCCGCCCAGATAGCCGTGGAGCAGGGCCCGGGCATATACGTCCCAGTCAGTCTCCACCGCGCAGCCGCAGGAGAGGATGACGGCGATGGACGGGTTTATCCTGTGTATCTCCCGGAGGAGCCCGATCTGGTTTTCCGGCAGAGCCATGTGCTCCCGGTCCACACCCTCAGCCTCGCCGCTCTCCGGGAGGCCCAGGAACAGCAGCACGATGTCCGCCTCTCCGGCCAGCTTAAGCGCCGCTTCTTTCAGCTTTTTATCGCTCTGCCCGTTCCGACGGAAGCCGGGGACAAAGCCCTTTATATGGAGGCCCTCCGCGCTGAGCGCCTCAAGGGCGCTGACAAGCCTTGTAGGGTTCACAAGCGAGCTGCCCGCCCCCTGATACCGGGGCCGCCGGGCAAAATCGCCGATGACGGCCAGGCTCTTCCCCCGGGGAAGGGGCAGCAGCCCGCCCTCGTTCTTCAGCAGTACCGCCGCCTCCTGGGCGGCCTTCACGGCAAAGGCGTGGTGCCCGGCAAGGTCATAGCTTTTATCCCGGACATGAGGGGCGGTGCTGAATACGGCTTTTAATATCTTTTCCACCTGCCGGTCCAGCAGCTCCTCACACAGCCGCCCTTCCCTTACGGCGTTTACGAGCTGCCTGTCCGTCTCGCCGTGGGAGCCGGGCATCTCCAGGCTGCCCCCGGAGGCCACGGCGGCGGCCCTGTCGTTATTGCCGCCCCAGTCGCTGACGACCATGCCCTCATATCCCCATTCGCCGTATAGTATGTCCCGGAGAAGGTGGCTGTTCTCGTTGGCGTATTCGCCGTTTACCCGGTTATAGGAGCTCATCAGACAGCCGACGCCTCCCTCCTTGACCGCCGCCTCAAAGGCGGGTAGATATATCTCGCGCAGGGTCCTCTCGTCCAGGACAGAGTCGCAGCTCATGCGAAGCCTCTCCTGGGAGTTGGCGGCAAAATGCTTTACGCAGGCCAGTACGCCGTTTTTCTGTATGCCCCGTATCATGGCGGCCCCGGCCTTGCCGCTCAAATAGGGGTCCTCTGAGAAATATTCAAAATTACGGCCGCAGAGGGGGTTTCGCTTGATGTTCACCCCCGGCCCCAGCAGCACGCTCACACCCTGGCTCGCGGCTTCCAGGCCCAGCTTTTCGCCAAGCTGCTCCAAAAGCTCCATGTCCCAGCTGTTGGCAAGACCGGCGGCGCTGGGATAGCAGGTGGCGGGCAGGGAGCTGCCCAGACCCAGGTTATCGCCCCGGCCCGTCTGGCGGCGAAGGCCGTGGGGGCCGTCGGCCAGCAGCATGGAGGGGATACCCAGGCGCTCGACAGCCTTTGTGTTCCAGAAATTTTTCCCCGACAGCAGAGAGGCCTTCTCCTCCAGGCTCATCTGCTCTATAAGCTTTTTAATGTACATGGCGCTTCCTCCCAGGGCGTTTTTTTAAATGTTATCACATAGCCGGGCCCATTGCAAACAAATACTAAAAAGCCCCTTATTGCCAAAAGGGGGAATATGTGGGATAATAGCCGTGAGACGGCTATTATCGATTTAATATCCTTTTTCTCGCCCCTAACGGGTGGGAGAGCGAATTATTCCGTTTTACCGGCGCTTCATCAGAAATATAAAAAAGCGAAGCCTGAGAGGCTTCCCTGGAAAGAGAGGGCGGAGGCTATGGAGAACATGGAGCTGCTTCAGAAAATAAAGGACAAGGACAGAGAGGCCTTCATGCAGCTTATGCGGCTCTACGGTGAAAAGCTGTATTCCCGGCTGCTCAGCAGCCTGGGGGACAGGGCCCTCGCCGACGCCGCCTTTAAAGACGCGCTGGTGGAGTTTTACAACACCCTGTCGAGATCCGGCGGGGAGGATGTGGTGGAGGCCCTGCTAAACAGCTATGCCGACAGGGCCGGAAAGCAGCTTCTGGACAGCTCCCTCCAGGGCCTTATCATAGAAACGGCCAGCGAGGCGGAGGCGGTGGAGGCCCCGCAGCAGCCGGAAAAGGAAGCGCCCCAGCCCGAAAAAGCCCCGGAGCCGGAAAAAAGACCGGAAGCGGAGGAACTCCCGGAGCCGGAAAAGGGGATGGAGGAGGAGCAGGGAGCTGAGCCTGAGCGGGGCGGCTATGGTCCGGGCTTCTGGTTCGCCATAGGCGGCCTGTCCCTTGCCATCCTGGCCCTGCTGTGGCTGATAGCGGGGCTGATGATGGACCTTGGGATCATACCGGAGCTCGATTTGGGCTATAGCTGGCTCCGCTCCGTGGCCCCCTGGTTCTGAAAAAGAAAAAGTGTCAAATACAGGTGCTCTCACGGTTGAAAAAGTGTCAAAACCGGGGTATAATATCCATGGAAAACGCACAGAAGCGGAACGGGGGTGCGGTCATTGCTAAAGCGAAAGATCGAAAAGGATATAATGCACTGGCTCGAAAGCAGCCGGAAGGCCCTGCTTATCTATGGGGTGCGCCAGGCGGGAAAAACCTTTATAGTCCGTGAATGTCTGAAGAGGGCGGGCCGGGACTATGTGGAGTTCAATCTCATCAGGCAGCCTGAGATCGTGGATATTTTGGACAGATCCACCGGGATAGACGACCTTGTGCTGAAGCTGTCGTTATACAGCGAGAAGAGACTAATCCCTGGGAAAACGGTGATCTTCTTTGATGAGATACAGAAATGCAGGGAGCTTGTAACAAAGATAAAGTTTCTGGTGGATGACGGGCGCTTTCAGTACATTCTCTCCGGTTCTCTGCTGGGGGTGGAGATCAGCAACCTGAGATCAGCGCCGGTTGGTTATCTGCATACGCTCAACATGTATCCTCTGGATTTTGAAGAGTTTTTGCAGGTTTTCAACGTGAATGAAGCCGTCATAGGAAAGCTGCGCACCGCCTTTGAGACCAGAATGCCGGTGGATGAGGTGATACACGGAAAGATCATGGAGATATTCAATCTCTATATGATCATTGGCGGTATGCCCGCCGCAGTGGAAAAGTATCGGGTGACGGGCAGCATTGACGACGTTATGGACGAGCACAGAGCCATTATTGAGCAGTACAAGCTGGACTTTACCCAGTATGAGGAAGAAAACCGCAAGCTGCTTATTACCGGCATATACGAGCTTATCCCGGCGGAGCTGAACGAAAAAAATAAGCGTTTTATGATTGCCGACCTCAGAAAGGATCTGCGCTACGACCGTGTGGAGGACAGCTTTACATGGCTTTGGAAAGCCGGCGTAGCCTTGGCGGCATTTCATTGCACACAGCCGACTGTGCCCCTTATGCTGAATGAAAAGAGCACGCTGTTCAAAATGTTCCTGTCCGATGTGGGACTGCTGACGACAGTGTATGGCAAAGCCTGTAAGCTGAAGATCGTCAGCAATGAGAGAGACATCAACAAAGGCGCCATGTATGAAAATGTGGTGGCCCAGGAACTTCATGCCCACGGCTACAGGCTTTATTATTACAACAGCAAGAAAAGGGGAGAGCTCGATTTTGTCATTGAGCATGATGGAAAAGTGCTCCCGATAGAAGTGAAAA
The DNA here is from genome assembly GCA_048477415.1 of Candidatus Limivicinus sp. GTDB lineage: Bacteria > Bacillota > Clostridia > Oscillospirales > Oscillospiraceae > Limivicinus. The sequence goes on from DBGBEC010000183.1 coordinate 6,344, forward strand.
GCGGTAAGGATTACGAAAAACACTCTGCCCTGGACAATGTGATGGAAGTGGCTGAATATGGGATAGAACATGCCGTCGTTTTTAACTGCGATAATGTAAAATCAAGCGGCCGGATCAGCTACTATCCTATTTATATGGTCATGTTTCTTCAGGAGAACGATGTGGAGTTCATGGATATTTCTGTGGACAGGTTCAGAATGTAAAGTTTCAACAGATAATTTGCATGACCCAAAAGTCCGCCCCGGAGGTTTCGGGGCGGACTTTTGGGTCATGTCTTTTTTCCGGGCCGGATGTTCAGGACGAAGATGGCGGCCAGGATGAGGGCTATGCCGGCTCCGGAGCTGAGGCTCAGGGGCTCGTTGTATATGAAGACGCCGATAAGCGTTGCCACCATGGGCTCCACTGTGGCAAGGATGGCGGCCCTGCTGGCTTCGAGGCGCTGAAGACCCAGGGTGTACAGCAGAAAGGGGATCACCGCCGTCAAAAGCCCGGCCAGGGCGATCAGCAGCAGCAGGGGAGGGAGCGCGGGGGCGGCGGAGAGCTTCGAGAGCATGTCCCCCGGGTCGCAGACGAACCAGGAGCCGACCCCGGCTATAGCAAAGGTGCAGGCCGTGACGGTGTAGGGGGAATAGCGCCGGAGGGCCACGGTGCCCAATATGCTGTAGAGCCCATAGCC
>DBGBEC010000184.1:0-9486 GCA_048477415.1 Candidatus Limivicinus sp.
GGGGGCCGTGTCCTACAAGGCTATGCTCTTTGTGCCCGGGGAAGAGAATGAAAACGCCTTTTCCGGCGACAATAAGGGCGGGATAACTCTCTATTCCAACGGCGTGATGATAATGGAGAGCTGCGACAAGCTGGTCCATGAATATTTCGAGTTCGTAAAAGGCGTGGTTGACTCTCCCGATCTGTCGCTGAACATCTCCAGGGAGCTTTTGCAGCACGACAGGCAGCTCAGGATAATCGGCCAGAACCTGGAAAAGCGGATAAAGGGCGAGCTCGAGAAGCTCATGCGGGACGACAGGCCCAAATATGAGGAATTTTTCAAAAACTTCGGCGTCCACATAAAGTGCGGCGTCTGCGACGAGTATGGCAGATACAAGGACTTTCTGAAGGACCTGCTCCTCTTCCACAGCTCCGGGGACAGGCAGCTCAGCCTGAAGGAATATGCCGATAACATGCCCGAGAGCCAGCAGAAGGTCTACTATGCCAGCTCCGACTCGGTAAAGCACGCCATGAGCCTGCCCCAGTGCCAGCAGGTCCGGGACCGTGGATATGAGCTTCTCTATCTCACCAGCCCCCTGGACGAAATGGTGTTGGAGAGCCTGATGAACCTGAACGGCAAGCCCTTCTGCAACGTGCTCACCGGGGACCTGGGCTTTGAGACCGAGGAAGAGAAAAAGGCCATAGAGGAGCGGGACATCGAGAACCGGGAGCTGCTGGACTTCGTTAAGGAGACCCTGGGCGACAGGATAGTCAAGGCCCGGCTCTCCGCTATGCTTGGCTCTCAGCCCTGCTGTCTGAGCACCGAGGGGGGCATAAGCCTGGAGATGGAAAAATATTTCCGCCGCGGCCCCAGCGAGGAGATGCGCAAGCTCCGGGCCAGCCGGGTGCTTGAGCTGAACCCGGAGCACAGCGCCTTCAAGGCCCTGGCCGCCGCCTATGAGCAGGACAAGGAAAAGGCCGGGGAGCTCAGCCGCATACTCATGACCCTGGCCGAGCTGATGGCAGGTCTGGAGATAGAAGACCCCGCCGAATTTATGAGCCTTGTGAGCGGACTTTTCTGAAAACGAGTTTGGAGACTTTCGTGAAATGAACAAACGTCTGGGAATCTACATCCACATACCCTTCTGCGCCAGCAAATGCTCCTACTGCGACTTCTATTCGCTGTCAGGCTGCGAGCACCTTATGCCCGAATACCAGCAGGCTCTGCTGAGCCATCTGGAGGAGTCGGCCCCGGGGATGAAGAACTATGAGATAGACTCGGTATATTTCGGCGGCGGCACCCCCAGCTTCTACGGCGCGGACAGGCTGGTAGAGATATTCAACGCCCTGAAGCTGGGCGGCAAGCTCCGGCTGGACGCCGAGGTGACGGTGGAATGCAATCCCGACAGCATAAGCCCCAACGCGCTGAAGCTGCTGCGCCAGGAGGGGGTGAACAGGCTGTCCCTGGGGGTACAGGCCTCGGACAATGACCTGCTTAAGCTCATCGGCCGCAGGCACAACTTCCAGCAGGCGAAAAAGGCCCTGGCGGACGCCCGCCAGGCGGGATTTGAGAACGTGAGCCTGGACCTTATGTACGGCCTGCCCAGCCAGACCAAGACCGACTGGGCCGACACCCTGGCCCAGATAGTCGAGCTGCACCCGGAGCATATCTCCTGCTACGGCCTGAAGCTGGAGGAGGGGACGGCCATGCACAGGAACTATTACGGCTCCCCCATCCTGCCGGACGAGGACGAGCAGGCGGACATGTACTCTTTTGCCGCGGAAATGCTGGAGCGCTACGGCTATAAGCAGTATGAGATATCCAACTTCGCCGCCCCGGGCTTCGAGTCAAAGCACAACCTGAAATACTGGAACCTGGACGACTATATGGGCTTTGGCCCCGGCGCCCATTCCAGCGTGGGCAATCTGCGCTACAGCTATGTTCGGGACCTGAAGGCCTATATATCCGGCGTGAACCGTAACATCAGCATAGTGGACGAGTATAACAGTATCGACCCGCTTGAGCGGGCGGTGGAATATATAATGCTGGGCATGCGCACAAGCCGGGGCATCTCCCGGGAGGATTACCGCCGGCGCTGCCAGTGCGACTGGCGGCCTGTGGGGAAGGTGCTGGAGGCTTTCCGTGAAAAGGGCTGGGCGGAGCTGACGGAGGACCGCTGGCATTTCACAGTGCCGGGCTTCCTCATCTCCAACACCCTTATAAGCATTATGCTCGAAGCCCAGGCCGGCGGCCGGGTGGAGGGCACGCCCTGGCTCAGCGAGGCCTTTGAGGCCGAGGAGAAGGTGAACTATCCCAAGGGCGAGGACGAGCTGTTCACGGAGCTCTACAGGCAGAAGGTCAAAAAATAAGCGGGGACAGAACATTGAAGAAGAAAAACAGAGAACAGACCGGTACCCACGCCGCCCCGCCCCCGGAGCGGGAGACCGGGGCGGCGGAAAAGGGCCGGGTTGAAAAAAAGCGCCGGGGCAGGGGGGCGGAGCGCGCCCCAAGAGAGAAAAAGCCCCTCGGGAAAAAGCTGAAGAGAGCGCTCATCCTCGTCCTGGTGATAACGGCGGCGCTTTTCGCCGGGATCACCGCCGGCGCTTATTATGTGAGCACGGGGGAGACGAACCTGCCCAAGGTCCTGGTAGACGGGATAGAGGTGGGGGGGCTCAGCCGGGAGGAGACGGCCAGGCTCCTGGAGGAGCACGACTGGGACGAGGACGCGAGCCTTGCCCTGCGGGTGAAGCTCCCCGCCGGGGTAAGCTTCAAGCTGGACCTCTGCCAGGCCGGGGCCATGTTCACCAAGGAGGGGGCCGTGGAGGCCGCCTTCAGATACGGCCACACGGGGAACCTGTATAAAAATCTCTGGCTCTATCTGAAAAATCTTTTCATCCCCGTGGATGTGAGCCAGGCCTATCTCCGGCTGGACGAGGAATATATCAGGCAGACGGCGGAAAAGGGCATAGAGAAGTTCTATAAAAAGACCGGCCAGACCGGATATACCGTGGACACGGAAAAGGCCCAGCTCAGCATGATAAAGGGGGCTGGGGAGATGGAGATAGACCTGGACGCCCTCTGCGCCGAGATATCAGAGGCGCTGCTCTCAGACCAGCTCCTGCTGGAGCGGCTCTATATCGACAGCGTCCTGTCGCCGCCGGACTTTGAGAGCATCCGGCAGGAGATCCTGACCGAGGCCCAGGACGCCCGCTTTGCCGAGGAGAGCTTTGAAGTCATCCCGGAGACTGTGGGCTGCGACTTTGACACGGCCCAGGCCCAGATGATATGGGAGGCGGCCCAGCCCGGGGAGAAGGTGAAGATCCCCCTGGTCATAACCCAGCCGGAGGTCACGGCGGAGCAGCTTGAAAGCCTTATCTTCCGGGATAAGCTGGGCTCTGTCACCACCTATTACACCTACAGCAACGACAACCGCATAAACAACATCAACCTTGCCGCCGCGTCCCTTGACGGGCTGATCCTTATGCCGGGCCAGGTCTTCTCCTATAACGAGACTGTGGGCCAGCGCACCGAGGCGGCGGGTTATCTCCCCGCCGGAGCCTATAACGACGGCCAGGTGGTCCAGGAGGTGGGCGGCGGCATATGCCAGGTGTCCTCCACCCTTTACTGCGCGGTGATGTATGCCCAGCTCAAGACCGTGGAGCGGACCTGCCACTATTTCCCCGTGGACTATCTCACCTGGGGCCGCGACGCTACAGTGAGCTGGCCCGGCCCGGACTATAAGTTTGAAAACAGCCGGGAATATCCGATAAAGCTCTCCGCCTACTGCGACAACGAGGGCAAAGCTCTCACCATAGAGGTCTGGGGCACGGACCTGGACGGCAGCTATGTGGAGCTCCAGCACAAGATGGGCGCGATCTTCGACGACGAGTATACGGATGTGGTGGTGGGCTACGGGGTCAGCCTTTTCCGCAACGTGTACGACGCGGATGGGAACTACCTCTACCAGGTGGAAGAACCCTACGGCATATACCATCTCCACGACGAGCAGATCCAGTGGCCCGAGCCCAGCACGGAGCCGGAAACGGAGGTCTCCGGCGATGGGGAACCGGACTGGGTGGACGTTCCGGTTGTGGCGGAGCCCTAAAACCAAGCTTATCAGGTAATTTTTAGATATCAGGAGAAGAGAGACTATGGAAAAGAAAAGCTTTTACATCACCACACCTATTTACTACCCCTCGGACAAGCTGCATATAGGCCATGCCTACTGTACCGTGGCCACTGACACTATCGCCAGATACAAGCGGCTCTGCGGCTGCGACGTGATGTTCCTTACCGGCACCGACGAGCACGGCCAGAAGATAGAGGAAAAGGCCAAGGCCGCCGGTCTGAGCCCCCAGCAGTTTGTTGACCGCATAGTCACCGGCGACAACGGGATACTGGATCTCTGGAAGCTGATGAACATCTCAAACGACCGCTTTATCCGCACCACCGACGACTATCATGTCAAGTCTGTCCAGCGCATTTTCAAAAAGATGTACGACAAGGGCGACATATATAAAGGCGCCTACAAGGGCAAATACTGCACCCCCTGCGAGAGCTTCTGGACCGAGAGCCAGCTCAAGGACGGCAAATGCCCCGACTGCGGCGGCCCTGTCCACGACGCGGAGGAGGAGGCCTATTTCTTCCGTCTCTCCAAATACGCCAAGCCCGTGCAGGAGCTTTTGGAGACCGGCACCTTCCTGGAGCCCGCCTCCCGGGTCAACGAGATGATAAACAACTTCATAAAGCCCGGCCTGGAGGACCTGTGCGTCTCCCGCACCAGCTTTAGCTGGGGCATTCCCGTGGACTTTGACCCGGGCCATGTGGTCTATGTCTGGGTGGACGCCCTCTTCAACTATACCAGCGCCCTGGGCTATCTCAACGACCGGTATGACGACTATGAAAGATACTGGCCGGCGGACGTACACATCGTGGGCAAGGAGATAGTCCGCTTCCACTCCATAATCTGGCCGGCCATGCTCATGAGCATGGAGATGCCCCTGCCCAAAAAGGTCTACGGCCATGGCTGGCTCGTCATAGACGGGGGCAAAATGTCCAAGTCCAAGGGCAATGTGGTGGACCCCTATGTGCTGGCCGGGAAGTTCGGCGTGGACGCTCTGCGCTTCTTCCTGCTGCGTACCTTCCCCTTCGGCTCCGACGGGAACTTCTCCAATGAGCTGCTCATAAGCACCATAAACACCGACCTTGCCAACGACCTGGGCAACCTTGTCTCCCGCACCACGGCCATGGTGGAGAAATACTTCGGCGGCGTCCTCATACCCCAGCGCCGGAGCGAGGCTATGGATGAGGAGCTGGTAGAGCTCATAAAGAGCACCAGATCCCGCTATGAAAAGCAGATGGACGCCTTCCAGCTCCACCTGGCCCTTGAAGAGGTCTTCCGCCTTATCCAGCGGGCCAACAAGTATATAGACGAGACCGCCCCCTGGGTACTGGCCCGGGACGAGGCGAACAGGCCCCGGCTCGCCAGCGTGATGTACAATCTGCTGGAGGCTCTGCGGGTGAGCCTCATCATGCTCAGCCCCTTCATGCCCGAAAGCTGCGAAAAGGCCTTCGCCCAGATCGGGGCGGAGAAGGAGCAGCAGACCTGGGAGCGGGCCGGGGAATACGGCGTACTGCCGGAGACCCTGCGGGTGCGCAAGGGCGAGACCCTCTTCCCCCGGGTGGACATGGAAAAGACCCTGAAGGAGTTAGAGGAGCAGTCCGCGCCCAAGGCTCCCGCGGCAGAGCCGGTGCTCCCCGATGTGAGCATTGACGACTTCTCCCGCTGCGACATGAGAGTGTGCAAGGTCCTGAGCTGTGAGGCAGTGAAGAAGTCTGATAAGCTGCTTAAATTCAGCCTGGACGACGGCAGCGGCAGCCCCCGGCAGATACTCTCCGGTATCCACAAATTCTATGAGCCGGAGCAGCTTGTGGGCAAGACCGTTGTGGCTATCCTGAACCTGCCCCCCAGGAAGATGATGGGCCAGGTCTCCAGCGGCATGCTCCTGTCCGCCGTCCACGAGAAGGACGGGAAGGAGGAGCTGAGCCTGCTCATCCTGGACGACGGTATCCCCGCCGGTTCCCGGCTCTGCTGAGGTAGGGAGGCCATGAGATACAAATGCCTGGTCTTTGACCATGACGACACCGTGGTAAACAGCACCGCCACCATACACCACCCCTGCTTTCAGAAATTCCTGGACCAATTCCGTCCCGGGATGAGCTGCGGCCTGGAGACCTATTTTCTCAAGAACTTCGCCCCCGGCTTTCTCAGCATGTGCCGGGAGGACTACGGCCTGACCGAGGCGGAGATGGCGGAGGAGGTGCGGTTCTGGCTGGACTATGTGAAGAGCCATGTGCCCGGCGTATACCCCGGGATAAGGGAGATAATGGAGCGCCAGCGCCGGGATGGCGGTCTTATCTGTGTGGTGTCCCACTCCTATGAGGACAATATCCTCCGTGACTATCGGGAAAACCGCCTGCCGGAGCCGGACGCGGTCTATGGCTGGGGCCAGCCGGAGGAACGGCGCAAGCCGAACCCCTGGCCCCTGGAGGACATAATGGAGCGCTTTTCCCTCGAAAAGGAGGAGCTGCTGATGATAGACGACCTGAAGCCCGGCTTCGACATGGCCGCCGCCTGCGGTGTGGACTTTGCCGGCGTGGGCTGGGCCAACAACATCCCGGCCATAGAGAGCTTCATGCGCGAAAACTGCCGCCTGTATTTCAAGACCGTTTCCGATTTTTCCTCATTTTTGGTGTAGACCAAAGCGCTTTTATGTGATATCATGCTAATTGAAGGCACAGTACCCCGGCAGGCCGGGGCGCTGTGCCTTTTAAAACAGAAAAATTTAGAGGAGACGAAATGGAAAACAAGCTGGAAAGAAAGTATGGCCTGTTCACCGCCATATGCCTTGTGGTGGGGACCGTGATAGGCTCTGGCGTATTCTTCAAGGCCCAGACAGTCCTTCAGAAGACCGAGGGCAATATGCCCCTGGGCATAGCCGCCTGGATGATCGGCGGCGCGATCATGCTGGTGTGCATACTGGCCTTTTCCGCCATGGCCCAGAAGTATGAGAAGATAAACGGCATAGTGGACTATGCCGAGGCCACTGTCGGCGGGCGCTACGGCTATTTCGTGGGCTGGTTCATGAGCGTTATATACTGTCCCGCCCTCACCTCCGCCCTGGCCTGGCTCTCCGCCAGATATACCCTGGTGTTCATCACCTCCTGCTGGCCGGACTTTCCCCTGCTCATCCCCGCCGCCGAGGGGGGCTGCATACTTGGACCGGAGTGCATGGCGCTCATGCTCTTCTTCCTCTGCTGCGCCTACGCGGTGAACGCCCTGTCCCCCAGGCTCGCCGGAAAATTCCAGACCAGCACCACCGTTATCAAGCTCATACCCCTGGGCCTGATGGCCGTGGTGGGCATAATATCCGGCCTGGTAAGCCCCACCCACATGCTCTCCAGCAATTTTGCCACCGCCTCCGTCACCGCCGGCAGGAACGGCGCGCCCCTGCTGGCCGCCGTCTGCGCCACCTCCTTCGCCTACGAGGGCTGGATACTCACCACCTCCATAAACGCGGAACTGAAAGACGCCAAGCGGAACCTGCCCAAGGCCCTCATCATCGGGGGCGTCGTGGTCATAAGCACCTATGTGGCCTATTACATCGGCGTAGCCGGCGGGGCCTCTGTGGACGTGCTCATGAGCGATGGGGCCACCTCCGCCTTTACCAACATTTTCGGCGGCTTCCTCGGCAATATCCTCAACCTCTTTATCGCCATCTCCTGCATGGGCACCATGAACGGCCTCATGCTGGCCTGCTGCCGCGGCATGTACTCCCTGGCCGCCAGAGGCGAGGGCCCCAAGCCCCAGCTCTTCAGCCAGATAGACCGGCATTCCAACCTGCCCACGAACTCCGCCATAATCGGCCTGTTCTTCTGCGCCGTGTGGGGCCTGTATTTCTACCTGTCCAACCTGGCCGGCACATGGAGCTCGGTCCTGGCCTTCAAGGGCACGGCCTTTGAGAGCGTCCCCTTCCTTTTCGACCCCACTGAGCTCCCCATTATCACTATCTACGCCATGTATCTGCCCATCTTCATCCAGTGGATGCGCAAGGCCAAGGACGAAAGCCCCCTGCGCCGCTTCGTTATCCCGGTCCTCGCCATGATAGGCTCCTGCTTCATGGTATACGCCTGCCTCGTGGGCCACAAAATGGCAAATTTCTGGTATCTCATAGTCTTTGCTCTGGTCATGCTTGTCGGCGCGTTTTTCTATAAAAAACCCGAAAAACGCTGAAGTCCGGGTCGAGGACTGTCAGCTTATTGTCAATGTCTGTACATCGGCACGGTATTTGTCGGGCAGATTCACTAAAAACTTGCATGTATCCCGATTGATTATTGTCCAATTATGTGTTATACTTATAAAGCTAAGACGCAGGCCCGGCAAGCTCCGGGGCCGTAACGACGGAGGGGCCTCCGCTCCCTTCGGGATAAGGCGGCTGCCTGCGCCGTCACTGTCATCAAGAAACAAGAAAGGAAGTATCAAATGGACGAAAAGTATAGCGCCTTATTTACCCCTTGGAAGATCGGCAATGTGGAGATAAAGAATCGCCTGGTTCAGTGCTCCATGGGCGGCACCTCCCTTTTCGGCTGGCTTGAGCCCAACCACTTCGACAAGGAGGCCGCGTATTTCCTGCTCAACAGAGCCCAGGACGGTGTGGGCCTTATCCTTCCCGGCATGCAGTGCGTCCGTGACCAGCTTGGTATTCCCGGCAGAAAATGGCTGTATCAGAACGACCAGATGTTCAAGCAGCTCAAAGACTATATGGTCGAGTTCCACAAGACCGGGGCCAAGCTCTTTATCCAGCTCGCCGCCGGTATGGGCCGGTCCATGGCCATCAACGGCTGGATGACCACTCTTGCCAAGAATGACCTGCTCAACAAGCTGGCCAGCCCCATAGTGGACGTTCAGTACTGCTGCGCTTCCGCTTCCGAGACCCCCAACCGCTGGGCGGAGGACGTTATTTCCCGTCCTTTGACAGTGAGCGAGATAAAGGAAATGGTAGAGGCCTTCGGCAAGACCGCCAAGCGCCTGAGAGAGGCCGGGGTAGACGGCGTTGAGATCCACGCCGTTCACGAGGGCTACCTGCTCGACCAGTTCACCATGAAGAACTGGAACTACCGCACCGACCAATACGGCGGCAGCTTCGAGAACCGCTTCCGCTTCCCCGTGGAGATAGTCCAGGCCATCAAGCGCGACGCCGGCAGCGACTTCCCCGTGTCCCTGCGCTATTCCGTTGTCTCCAAGACCAAGGCCTGGGGCAAGGGTGCCATGCCCTACGAGACCGACTTCGAGGAGTGGGGCCGCGACATGGAAGAGTCCGAGAGAGCCGTCAAGTACCTGGGCGACGCGGGCTACGACATGTTCAACTGCGACAACGGCACCTACGACGCCTGGTACTGGGCGCATCCGCCTCAGTACATGCCGAACAACTGCAACCTTGCGGAAGT
>DBGBEC010000185.1:0-5851 GCA_048477415.1 Candidatus Limivicinus sp.
GCCCGGTATTTTCGGGGGCGGTAAAAGAAAAAGGAGGAAGAAAAATGAAAACATCAAAACTGCTGAGTATTTTGCTGGCCCTCTGCCTGACGCTGGCCCTGGCCGCCTGCGGCAGCGCCCCTGCCTCTGACCCGGCGGATAAGGATGAGACTTCGGGAGCCGCCGATAGCGGAGAGCCCCTGGTCATAGGTGTGATCTCTCCGAACACCGGCGCTCTCGCCGCCTACGGCAACGGCATCACCACCGGCGTTGACCTGGCTGTGGAAGAGATCAATGCGGCGGGCGGGATCCTGGGCAGGGAGCTTCAGGTCGTCAAAACCGATGACCAGAGCGACCCTACCGAGTGCCTCAACGCGTTTAACTCTCTGGTTTCCCAGGGGGTGAGCCTGATAATCGGTTCCGCCACCTCCGGCTGCACCTCCGCTATCACGGACGCGGCCAATGAAGAGGAGGTCTGCCTTCTCGCTCCCACAGCTACAGCGGATTCCATCACCACAGAGGATGACTTTATCTTCCGCGCCTGCTATGCTGACAGCTTCCAGGGCGCCATTGCAGCGGCTTACGCCAAGCAGGCCGCTTACGAAAAGGTCGGCGTTGTATATTGTGCGGCAGACGTTTATTCCAAGGGCCTGTATGACTCCTTTTCTGCTGCCTGCGCCGAATACGGCATTGAGGTAGTCGCTGCCGAGTCCACCGCTTCCCTTGACGTGCAGGACTACACCAACCAGTTCACCGCCATGGTCACTGCGGGAGTTGACTTTGTGTACGCCCCGTTTTATTACGATGTGATCGGCCCCTATGTGGTCCCCCAGGCCCGGGCGGCAGGTTTTTCCGGAGTCATAATGGGTGCCGACGGCTACGATACCACCCCGGACTATGTGGTTGAGGGAGCGGACCTCACCGCCTTCAACAATGTCTACTGGACCAACCACTATGACCCCTCCGACACCTCCGAGACCGTCAGTTCCTTTGTCACGGCTTATGAGGCAAAGTACGGCAGTGTGCCCAGCGCCTTCAGCGCCACAGGTTATGACTGCGTGTACATGTACAAGGCTGCTATCGAGGCCGCCGCTTCTGCGGAGTCCACTGCTGTCCGCGACGCGCTGGCTGATACCTCTGCGGTTTACAGCTGCGTGACAGGCACCTTCTCTCTTGATGAGACCGGCACACCCGTCAAGGGCGCTGCTATCATCTCCTTCACTTCCGACGGCAGTTCCGTCACATCCAAGCTGGTCGACGTCGTCAGCGAGCTTCCCTGAGGCACATAGATCTGCTTCCACTCTCTTTCTTTTTTCCGGGGCTGTGTCCGTTCGGCTCCGGGTGCAGGGGCGGACGATCCTCCGTCCCTGCATATTGAATAAATGGCCTTGAACGGACGAAACAGCGGACAAAAATAAACGGACATATCCGAGACTGCCGCGGGCTGCCCGCGGGAGAGGAGAGAACAACAGGGTGAGTACATTTTTTCAGACATTGATCGTGGGGCTTCGGCTGGGCAGCATATATGCCCTGATCGCCCTTGGCTATACAATGGTTTATGGCATTATAAGACTTATCAACTTCGCCCACGGCGATTTCATCATGGTGGGCGGTTACACGATGATTTTTACCATACCGCTGGCCCTTTCCATCGGCCTTCCCGCCTGGACCGCCGTCGCGGCGGGCATTGTGGTATGCATACTGGTGGGCATGGGCACAGAGCTGATCGCCTACCGGCCCGTGAGAAAAACCGGCACGGCCATGACGGCGCTGATCACCGCCATCGCCATGAGCCTCTTTCTCGAAAATCTGGCCCAGGCGATACCGGCCATTGGACCAAACCCCAAGGTATCCAGCCAGATCTTCGCTTCCGGCGGGATAAGTATCGGCTCAGTCACCATGGAAAATACAACGATCATCACCATTGTTCTCAGCGCCGTCGTGATGATCGTGCTGTATGAGTTTACCCAGAAAACGCGGCTCGGCCGGGCCATGCGCTGCGTATCCGAGGACAAGGCGGCGGCTACCCTTATGGGCATCAATGTGAACCACACCATTCTTCTCACTTTCGGCATCGGCTCCGGTCTTGCCGCCGTGGCGGCGCTGATGTACATGGCCCAGTATCCCAAGGTATACACTACCATGGGGGCGCTTCTCGGCCTGAAGGCTTTTGTCTCTGCTGTGCTGGGCGGTATCGGCATTATTCCCGGCGCTGTGCTGGGCGGTGTGGTCATCGGCCTTGTGGAGTCCTTCACCACAAGCTATATATCCTCCAGCATGGCCGACACCTTTGTATTCCTTATCCTGATCGTTGTGCTGGTTATAAAGCCGGCGGGTATTTTGGGCAGAAATGTAGGTGAAAAGGTATGAAAAATAACAAGACCGCTCAGGGCTATCTGCTCAACACCATCGTCATAGTCCTGCTTTTTACCGCCTTTCAGATCTTGACCGGGATCTTCGGCTCTGCCGGTGCCTTCAAGCTGGTGCTGGTGCCAAGCCTGTGGCAGTGCTGCTACCTTATCATTCTGGCGGCTTCTCTGAACCTGGTCCTGGGCTTCCTGGGCCAGCTCTCCCTGGGGCACTGCGGTTTTATGGCCGTGGGTGCCTATGCGGCGGCGCTGATAAGCCTGGCCTGTGAGCGGGCGGGGGTATATCAGGATAAAGAGGGCGCGGTGTTCATTCTTGTGCTTTTCGGCTGCATTCTGGCGGCTGGCGTCCTTTCGGCTCTGGTAGGTCTGCTCGTCGGTATTCCCGCTTTGCGCCTTAAGGGTGACTACCTGGCGATCATAACCCTGGGCTTCGGCATGATAATCGTGAACATTATAAACAACCTGCCCTTCTGCGGTCAGGATGGGCTTTCCCTCGGCTCCGCCGCGGCCTCCCTCTATAAAAACGGCCTGGGCTTCGGCAGCAAGGGTAAGGTGGCCTTTCTGTGGGCCGCTATCCTTGTGACCCTCATTTGCCTCACGCTGATGTTCATGTTTATCCGCTCCAAATACGGCCGGGCGATCAAGGCCATCCGGGACGACGAGATCGCCGCCTCGGCCTCCGGTATCAACACCTCCTACTACAAGGTGCTGACCTTTGCCTACTCCGCCTTCTTTGCCGGCATTGCCGGGGCGCTCTATGCCTGCGCCAACGCCACTCTTTCCACCTCATCCTTTGCCTTTACAAACGGAGGGATCCTCAATTCGACCTTTGTAGTGGTCATGGTCGTGCTGGGCGGCATGGGCTCTCTCACGGGCTCCATCGTCGCTGCTGTGATCATGTTCTTCGTAAATTATCAGATCAAAAACGGCGGCTGGGTCTCGGCGCTGCCCGCCTCCATCAGCGGAATTTTTGAATACCCCATGCTGGTCTATGCACTGGTGCTCATCGTTGTCATCATGTTCCGCCCCAGGGGTATTTTTGGCAGCTACGAATTTTCTCTGAGAAATCTCGGGGCGGATCTGAAAGCTCACTCTGCGCGCAAAGCCGCGGAGCGGGCCGAGAGAAAGGAGGCAAAGAGCCATGGCTGAAAAGGAACTGTCCCCTGTGCTTGAGACAAAAAAGCTGGGGATCAGCTTCGGCGGACTTAAAGCGGTCTCTGACTTCAATATTAAAATGTATCAGGGGGAGCTGGTGGGCCTTATCGGGCCCAACGGTGCCGGCAAGACCACGGTTTTTAACCTCCTTACCGGCGTGTATGCGCCCACCGAGGGCACCGTTCTCCTCAACGGTGTGCCGCTCAACGGGAAAAAGACCTATCAATTTGTAGAAGCGGGTATTGCCCGCACCTTTCAGAACATACGCCTGTTCCGGCAGATGACGGTTATTGAGAATGTGAAGGCCGCCTTTACCAAGGATATCGGCTACGGGCTCTTTGACGCCAGCTTTCGCACCCCAAAGTTCTGGAAAGCGGAGAGGGAAATAAGCGAAAAGGCCATGAGGCTGCTGGCCATCTGTCATCTGGAGGACGTGGCGAATGTCCCTGCCGCGAGCCTTCCCTACGGACGCCAGAGAAAACTGGAGATCGCCCGGGCCCTGGCCACCGATATGAAGGTCCTGCTCCTGGATGAACCGGCGGCCGGCATGAACCCAACGGAGACGGCGGAGCTTCTGGACTGTATCAATACCATCAGGGACAGCTTCGGCGTCGCCATCCTGCTCATCGAACACGATATGTCTCTCGTTATGAATGTGTGCCAGCGTATCCAGGTCATAGATTACGGCCAGACCATCGCCTCCGGGCTTCCTGCGGAAATTGCCGCGGACCCCAGGGTCATCGCCGCCTATCTTGGTGAATAAGGAGGGAAAAACATGCTTGAAATAAAGGACCTGAATGTTTTTTACGGCGCGATCCACGCCCTCAAGGGTGTCTCGCTCAGTGTGGGCGAGGGAGAGCTGGTATCCCTCATCGGTGCCAACGGCGCCGGAAAAACCACCACCCTGCATACCATCTCCGGCCTGCTCACCGCCGCTTCCGGCAGCGTCATGCTGGACGGAAAGGATCTGCAAAAGACCGCGCCCAACAAAATAATCTCCATGGGTCTCGCCCATGTGCCCGAGGGACGGCATGTTTTCGCCCGCATGACAGTGGAAGAGAACCTGCGCATGGGAGCCTATATAATCAGGGATCAGAAAAAGATCAGCGAAAATCTTGAAAAGGTCTACGCCCACTTCCCAAGGCTCAGAGAGCGCAGCCGTCAGATGGCCGGAACGCTTTCCGGCGGTGAGCAGCAAATGCTGGCCACCGGCCGGGCCCTTATGACCGATCCCGCCATCGTCCTGATGGACGAGCCCTCCATGGGGCTGTCGCCTTTGCTTGTCAAGGAGATCTTTTCCATCATTCAGGAGCTGCACGAGAGCGGTATAACCATTCTTTTAGTGGAGCAGAACGCGAAAATGGCCCTGGCCGTTTCCGACCGGGCCTATGTGCTTGAGACCGGCTCCATCTCCATGAGCGGCAGGGCTGTGGAGCTGGCTCAGGACGACAGAGTCCGCAAAGCCTATCTTGGCGCGTGAAAGGGGGAGCGAAAGCATGGCAAAATTCATTATTACCATAGCCAGAGAGACCGGCAGCGGCGGCCACAATATTACAAGAAAATTGTCCGAAGCGCTGTCTGTGCCCTATTACGACAGGGATCTTCTGCGAAAGGCGTCGGAGCTCAGCGGCATACATGAACGGCTTTTCGGCGCTGCGGACGAGCGTATCGGGCTTAAGGAGATGCTGTCGGCGGCGGAAAAGGTATACACCGGGGAGATCCTTCCTCCGGACAGCGACGACTATACCTCCACTCAAAACCTGTTCAGCTTCCAGGCCAGAATAATAAAGGAGCTCGCCCGGCAGGAGAGCTGCGTGATCCTGGGCCGCTGCGGAAACTATCTTCTGGAGAACACGCCAGGCCTCCTCCGCGTATTTATCCATGCGCCTCTGGAGGCCCGGCAGGCCAGAGTCGCGTCATACTCTCTTGCCTGGAGCGGGAGGGAGGTCTTGAAGCATATCAGAGTAGAAGACAAGCGCAGGTCGTCCTATTACCGTTACTATACCGGCGAAGAGTGGCGGGATACTGCCGGCTACGACCTGAGCCTTAACTCCGATTCCCTGGGAGAGGACGGCTGCGTGGAACGGATCCTTAAGATCCTGCCCTTTTACGCGGAATAAGGCCCTAATGGTTCATCACAGCTTTTCACCTTGTTAGAGGGGCTCGGCCGCGCTATGAAAGACATAGGGGCTGGCTCAAAAAAGCGGAAAAAACAGAGGTACAGGCTGCGAAAAGCAGTGACTGTACCTCTGTTTTTTGGTATAATTTTGGTGTGAGCAAAAACAATACCGGGACATATTATCGCACATCGACCCGGGATGTGCAAGTGTTAATTGATGAAGAATTTG
>DBGBEC010000186.1:0-3467 GCA_048477415.1 Candidatus Limivicinus sp.
TCCATAGGCTCCTCCATCCACAGGAGCTCAAGCTCTGTGCGGTGGGTGGATATTTCCTCCGCCGTCATGTCGTCAAACTCGAACACGTTCTGGATAAATTCCTTTTCCTCGTTGTCTATGCCGCCCTTCTGGCTGCTGGCGTCTACCATAAGGCGTATATCCGCCTCGCTCAGCGCCTCTTCCTCCTCGTTGGGGTCGATGCCGAAGAGCCGGAGAATGGCGTTTGTGGATATGGATAAAAACCACACGATAGGCGCGAACAGCTTTGATATAAAGGCGATGAGCCCGGATATGCCCAGGGCAAGCTGCTCCGCCTTTTTCATGGCGATGCGCTTGGGCACGAGCTCGCCGAAGACCAGGGTGAAGTAGGAGAGGATGAGCGTTATAAGCACGACGGATATGGTGTCCAGGGTGGAGACCGGTATCCCGACGCCCAGGCCCACGAGCCAGTTTACTATGCTGTCGGAGAAATTCTCGGCGGCGAAGGCGCTGCCCAGAAAGCCTGACAGGGTTATCGCCACCTGTATCGTGGCCAGGAAGCGAGCGGGCTGGCTCGTAAGTCCGGCAAGGCGCTTTGCTTTTTTGTTGCCGCTCTGGGCCATCACAGAGAGCTTTGCCTCGTTCACGGAGAGGACGGCGATCTCCGCGCAGGCGAACACCGCGTTGAGCAAAATAAGAGCAAGCTGGAGCAAAAGCATAAGGCCAATGGAGTCTTTCAACGTAAATACCTCTTTCTCAAAGTCTTAAGATCATAATAAAAAAGCAAGGCAAAGCCGGAGCGCCCCTAAAGCGCCCGGCCTCTGCCTTGGCTAAAGCAAATTATTTATATTATTTTCAGCGTCAGCGCCGCTGTCGGCTTCTTCCATCGCTGGGGACGACCTCCATAAAATAATGTTGAATGCACGCTTTGAATTATAACACAAAGGCCCCCGCTGTCAAGGCTGAGCCCGGATATCAGTGTAAATAAACTGTAAAGATCAGCTCGCCTTGGCCATGGCCGCCCGCTTTGTCGGCTTTTTTGCCCGGTAGCAAAGCAGATAGCCCAGAAGGCAAAGGGGCAGGGCCGCCAGAACGTCTACAGCGGAATGCTGCTTTACAAACACGGTGGAAACGCTTATGAGCAGCGCCGCTGCGGCAAAGCCCAGCTTCCAGCCCAGGGCCCTGAAGCGCCGGGAATCCCAGGCGGCGAACATGACCGCAAAAGAGCCCAGAACGTGTATCGACGGGCAGACATTGGTGTTGGTGTCAAAGGCGTAGAAACCGGCCATGAACCTTGTCAGGATATTATCTCTCCGGAAGCTGAGGGGACGGAGCTGCTGGCAGGTGGGAAAGATGAAATATACAAGTATGGCCGCGGTGTATGTAAGCATGATGAAATACATCATGCGTCTGAAGCACTCCGGCTCGTACAGCAGGGCATACACTATCATACCCGCCAGGAAGACGAACCAGAAGAGATACGGGATCAAAAACAGCTCGTTAAAGGGAATAAGGTCATCTAAAAAGCAGTGGACCGGATAGTAGTATTTAACAGGGTAGAACCGCTCCACATACAGAAACAGCAGGCCATACACCGGCCAGTACAGCAGAAGCTTCAGGTGGCTGTATTGGGCTTCATTTATGCGGTTCGGGCGAAAGGCAAGATAATCAACTGCGGGTTTTCTCATTATAAGTCTCCATGCTTTTGATAATACGCGGCCGGCGCTTTTACAGCGCTCTCCTCACCGCCGGCCGAAGAGAGGCCGCTTTCAAATGCTCATATATGAGCTCGGCGGCGTTGCCCCGGTCCAGACCGGCCCCGGCCCTCTCCATGGCCTGAAGCCGCTCCCGGTCGCTCAACAGCTCAAGGCAGAGCTCTGAAAGCTCCTCGGGGCTCTTAGCCGAGAGGGCGGAGCCCTTTTTAACGAAGTATTCCAGGTTGTGCTTTTCACAGCCGGAAACCGCGTCGATGAGCACCATGGGCAGGGTCTTCACCGTCGCCTCGCTGGTGCTTATGCCGCCGGGCTTTGTCAGATACAGATCGGCGCTGTCCATAAGGCTGGATATTTCCCGGGTATAGCCCCGGATACGGATATTTCTCCGCTCTGAATATTTATAGTCGAGCCAGCTTTCAAGGGCGTGGTTCGTGCCGCATACCACCGTCATATACTGGTTCTCACCAAGAGCGTCGGCCATGAGCTCCACCAGCCTTCTCATGGGGCCGCAGCCCATGCTTCCGCACATCACGAGCAGGTGCGAGGACTCCGCCGGTATTCCAAGCTCCCTCTTGGCCTGGGCCTTCAGCCTGGAGGTGTAAAAGCTCCGGCGCACCGGGATTCCCGTGGCAAACACTTTCGACATGTCCGCCTGTTCCTCCCGACCCTCCATTATTGACAGGTCAGGGACAAAATACATGTCCAGCCTGCTCTCAAGCGTCCCCGGGCTGCATGTATAGTCTGTGGATACGAAGGCGCTTCTGAACAGACAGTCGTATTTCTTCAGGACCTCGGTGAGCATAAGGGCGGAAAACACATGGGGGCAGATAACGCTGTCATAGCCCTCGTCAACGATATACCTGTAAAGCCTTTCCGCCCCGGAGGCCATGAGCCTGTAGGTGAAGGAGTCTTCACAGAAGAGCTCCTCATGGTCCTCGGCGTGCTGATAGCCCCAACGGAAAAGGCCCGGGGCATGGCGGTACACGATCACATGCCCCTCCGACATGAATTTGGAGACGCCTGTGGATATAAATTCCAGGGCGTCCACAATGTCGCATACCTCGTCGTAGCTTTCATAGCACTCTTTTATGGCCTTGGAACAGGAATTGTGTCCTTCCCCGGTATTACAGCTTAAAATAAGGGTCTTTATCGTTCTCTCTCCTTCTAAGCCGGGCAGCAGCCCAGCAGTCGCACAAGCCTGGGGCGGTTATACCGCTGGATGATGATAAAAGGCAGATTACCCACCAGGCAATATACCAGCCATACTATTATCCCACCCGCTCCGGGCCATATCCAGAAAACCGCCATGCCCGCCAGGCACAGCAGCACATGGATAAACTCCGCCACACAGGTCTCGTTTATCATCGTGAGCAGCTCCGCCCTGTTGGGCCTTCCGCTGATCTTTTTGGGGGGCATGAGCTTTGTGAAGATCCTGCTCATATCCGGCACCCGGCTTTGCCAGCGGGCGATACCAAGTCGCTTGTAGAGCCGGCCCTCGTCCTCAAAGTCCAGGGCGCGGAAGGGCGCCCGGTCAAAGCGGAACTCCATCCTGGAGATGGACCTTCCGAACAGGAAGGATATAACACCGATCAGCACATAATAGCAAACACAGTATAAAAAGTCCATAACATTCCGCCTTAATGATCCTTAATTTTTCGTCTGATATATTTTTTCATTTTATGGACTAAGAATACCCGTCAAAGCTCAAATGATCGTCAACCTTTCTTCAATTTTTGTTGACAAATCCCCTCTTCCGCCCGCGGGCCAGGGCAA
>DBGBEC010000187.1:0-4730 GCA_048477415.1 Candidatus Limivicinus sp.
GTGCAGAAGCGGGCGTTGTCCCTCTGGCTGCTGCCGCAGTGGGAGCAGCTCTTGTAGGTCACGGCAGTCTCCTCAGGATGGCTCTCGTCCTGGCCGGCCTCATGCTGGGGCGTATCCTGGGGCTCATTCTGAGTCGTGTATTGAGTAGTGTACTGGGACGTATACTGAGGCTCATACTGGGGCTCATATCCATAGTATTCAGTAACGGGGCTTGAGGCGCGTCTCTTCGGGTTCGGGCCATACTTGTTGTCGTCGGCCTCTCCGTCCTGAACGAGGCACACAAAAAGTATTACCAAACCGATCAAATTAACAACAGGGATAAAAAGAAGCAATAGCCACACACCCGATGTGCCGGTATCGTGGAGCCTGCGGCACAAGACCGCCAGGCTGGGAATAAACACCGCCAGGGCATAAATGAAATAAGCATAAACCCCGATCGCACCGACAAAGCCGGTTATCACAAACATGGCAAAGCCGACAATAACATTGAACAAAAAATAATACCAGTACTCGCTGCGGCGGGCCCGGCCGCTGAAGGTCGCGTATTTTTCAAACACTGCTGAAACTGCCTGCATCATAGTCATATCTCGGTCCATCCTCCCGTTTATAATGACGCCTGTGTCAAGTCTCTCTCCTCTGTTCTCCGCCGTCATTGGGAATGCCGCACAAGCGGTGGGCCAATAAACGGCGGCCCTTTATAACATAATAACATAATTCAGCGTATATTCAATAGCTGCGGCAAGATTTATCCTCTTTTGCCGCAGCTATTGCTGAACGGGGCTAAAAGCGCATGATCGGTCATGTTTTATCCTTAATATTCTCAGATCTCGCCTGGCGGAGGGCTTTTTTCTTCGCGCGGCGTTTTTTTATTATGGGGATGAGGGCCAAAAGCAGCAGCGCGGCAAGAACGATAACGGGGAGGGCGCTCACGAGGAAGAGCGACAGATGCTTAAAGAACTCTCCCACGCCCCTGAGACCGTCTGTAAACGCCTGCTTCAGCTCCTGACCATAGCTCTGGCTCTCCGTGGGGCTGTAATCGCCCACCTCGCTAATGGAGATATAGAGGCTGCTGTAGCTTATCTGCCGGTCCCAGTTGTTTAGTGAGCTCTGTATGCTCTCTATCTTATAGCGCAGCTCCGTGAGCTTTTCCTCGATCGCTATCACATCCGCCACGGTCTGGGCCTTTTCCATCATGGCGATAAGGCTCTCCTCCTGGGTGCTGTAGGCGCTGAGCCGGGCCTGGGCGTCATAGTATTGGGCGCTGACATTTTCCGTGTAAATGTGGCTGTAGGGCACATTGCCAAGCTCGGTCAGGCTGTTCATGAGCTGGTTGAATTTCTCACTGGGTACACGGAGGGTGTAGCTTGCGCTTCTTCCGCCGGCAGTTCCCCGGGAAATGTCGTAATAGTCCGCGCCGCTGACGCTGCTTGACTCTACCCAGCCGCCGTGATCGTCCAGCAGCTTTTCAAGCTTTTCAAGGCTATCCTCAAAGTCCAGGGTCTCGATGTCCACATCGGCGGAATAAATTATTTTGTCCGGGTCCTCGGCCGGAACACTGTCCTCGGCCCCGGAGCCCCCGTCAAGCCCGGCTTCCTCCGCCGCCTGGTCATAGCTCTCTGTCATGGAAAGCCCCGCGCTGTTATAAGTGAGCTGGTCTCCGCTCCGGCTCGCCGGGGCTTCAGGGGCCGCCTCACTCTCGCTGCCCTTCGCCGCCCCGCAGCCCAAAAGCGACAAAGCCAGCCCCAGCGCCAGGACCACCGCAATAATCTTTTTCATATTTTCTCCTCCCGTCAAATCAAGGTATTTTTTTGACGGGGCCGGAGAGGAAAAAGTTCCCGCAGGGGGCAGGAGCCGCGCTGATTTAGGCCCCGGAGGCTTTATTCATATCCCAGCAGAGATGAAGCGACCCAGCCGGAGAACTGCTCCCCCGAGTCGTTGCAGGCGATCACACAGGAATACCCGTCCTGTCGGGCAAGCACCGTGACCTGGTCTCCCTCATACAGGCTCCGGTTCCTTCTATGCTCCATATTGCCGCTTGAATCCCAGAAGACATAAATGCTGTGGCCTTTTTCACTTCTTACATACATGGTCTCGTAAGACGCGAGATAAGAGTTCTCCTCCGGGTACACGATATCATCCCCTATCGCGCTCAGGTCATAGGAGCTGGGGCAGATCTCCGGAGTGGGCTCCGGTGTGGGCTCCGGTGTGCTTTCCATTGTCGGCGAGGGCTCGGCGGTCTCAACGGGGGCCTGCGTTTCCTCCGGCGCCGCCGCTGCCGTGGGTATGGCGTCAGTTTCGTTCGGGCGCGGCGTATCTCCCGCGGGTCTTCTCAGGAAGAGGCCAAGCATGGCGGCGATCACCGCAAGCACAGCTATTGTCAGCACCACGGGGGTCTTGTTAGGGCGCTTTCGCGCAGCAATATAGTTATTTCCCTGATCGGATACCGCGCTGCTGTTTTGCAGCGGCTTCCCGCAGGCCTCGCACTTTTCAGCGTTTTCAGAGTTCAGCGTATCACAATACTGGCACTTTTTCATGTCTCTCAACCTTTCTGTTTAAATACACGGGCAGCCGCTCATCGCGGGGCGTATTGGGACGCTATCAGGTCGGAGCTGCACCAGCCCACCCGTCCCCCGGAGGCTATGACAAGGGAGAAGCCGTTCTCCCGCGCCGGGGCCGTTGCCCCCCTGCCTCCTTCACTGTGCCGCAGCGGCTTGACGGAGACAATCTGCGGCGTGCTACGCATACAGGTCCCAGCTTTTCACTTCGCATTGACCATCGTCATTGGCTCCCACGGCCACAACTGTACCGTCGGACTTCAGACCCACCGTATGCCAATACACAGCAGAGACCTGGACTATATTCCGCCAGCCGCTCACTTCGCATTGGCCAAAGGAATTGTCTCCCACTGCCATGACCGTCCCGTCGGACTTAAGCCCCACCGTGTGCCAATACCCAGCAGAGACCTGGACTATATCCCACCAGCCGCTCACTTCGCATTGGTCAAAGCCATCGTATCCCACTGCCACAACTGTACCGTCGGACTTCAGGCCCACCGTGTGCCCATACCCTGCGGAGATTTGGACTATATCCCGCCAGCCGCTCACCTCGCATTGACCATAGTAATTGTCTCCCACGGCCATGACTGTGCCGTCGGACTTAAGCCCCACTGTGTGTGAATCCCCCGCAGAGACCTGGACTATATCCCGCCAGCCGCTCACTTCGCATTCACCATTGCCATTGTATCCCACTGCCATGACTGTGCCGTCGGATTTTAGGCCCACCGTGTGAATCAGCCCCGCAGAGATCTGGACTATATCCACCCAGTCGGCGCAGCCGCTGCCGCTGCTCGTTGTTACAACTGTGCCGTCGGACTTCAGGCCTACCGTGTCCCCAGACCCGGCGGAGATCTGGACTATGTCCGGCCAAGCGCTCACTTCGCATTGACCGAAGTCATTGTCTCCCACTGCCATGACTGTGCCGTCGGACTTAAGCCCCACCGTGTGCCAATACCCAGCAGATATCTGAGCGTTTGGGACGTTTTGCAGCTTGCTTCCGTCTGCCACCACAAGGCAGACAATGGCAGCCGCGGCCACGAGGGCTGATATCAAAACCATCCCGAAGGTTTTTTTGCGCTTCTTCGGCGCCGGCGCATAGTTTTTTCCTGTATAGTTTTTTCCTGTATCGGAGCGCTCATTTTGAGCGGTGTGAAATGGCATTCCGCAGGCCTCGCACTTTTCAGCGTTTTCAGAGTTCAGCGTCTCGCAATACTGGCATTTTTTCATGTCTCTCCAGCTTTCTGTTTAAATATACGGGCTGCCGCTCATCGCGCGGTGTATTGGGACACTATCAGGTCGGATCTGCACCAGCCCACCCGTCCCCCGGAGGCTATGACAAGGGAGAAGCCGTTCTCCCGCGCCAGGACCGTCACCACCCCGGCCTCCTTCACTGTGTCAAAATGGTCATAGTCTTTGGAGGGGCCGAAGCGCAGATAGATGCTCACCCCGCCGGTTGACTGGACATATTTCGTCTCATAGTCGCTCAGCCAGTTTTCGTCCTTGGGAATGACGATCCGGCTGTCGCAGCCCAGTATGTCATCTATGCTCGGGCCATAGGCGGGAGCCGGGGTGGACGGCTCCATGTAGCGCTCAAACTCCTCCCTGTCACTGGGCCTGAGCGTGTAATAGATATATTCATTCCAGCCGCCGGCGCCCGAGAACAGCTTTTCCTTGGTTCTGAATTCATCTCCGTCGCGGACAAACTCATCCCCATCAAAAATAAGCGTTTCTCCATCGTAGCTCCAATGATGTTCATTGCCAAAGTAGTCCACCGCCGTGCCGTCAAGGTCAAAACGGCAGACCGGGTTTGTCGCCACCGTGCAGCCGAAAGTGTACCACCAATAGGTCCCGTCAAAAAGGCTGTAGTCTATCTCCGGTTCCGGCGTGGGGCTGGGCGTTGGGCGCGGAGTCGGCGCGGGCGTGGGACGCGGGGTCTGCTGGGGTTCGGTCCTGTGTACAGTGATCTGCGTCCCGCCGGACGGGACGAGGACCAGCACCGTGATCAGGCTAAGAGTTCCTAAAAGGGCAAGGATCACATAAAGTATTTTTCTCATAAGGCGTCACTTCCTTTCTGGCCGCCCGGGTCTATAGCGCATCATCTCCCGCCTTCATAAATCCGCCTTCCTCAGAAGCTTTGCCGCTGCCGCTTACTATTTTGCCGCCGTCTGCCTTTCC
>DBGBEC010000188.1:0-1716 GCA_048477415.1 Candidatus Limivicinus sp.
CAGCAGGAGATTTCAGAAACGGAGTAACCTTTGAGATGGACGGCCAGGTTATGCAGGTCGTCGAGTTTCAGCATGTCAAGCCCGGCAAGGGCGCGGCCTTCGTGCGCACCAAGATGAAGAACGTCATCACCGGCGCCGTCACCGAGACCTCTTTCAATCCCACTGCCAAATTTGAGAACGCCACCGTTGACCGGATGGCTATGGAGTACAGCTATGCCGACGGCAATCTGTACTATTTCATGAACCCCGAGACCTACGAGCTGGAGCCCGTGGACGAGGCCGTGCTTGGCGACAATTTCAAGTTCGTCAAGGAGAACATGGAGTGCACGGTTTACTCCTATAAGGGCAAGGTCTTCAACGTGGAGCCCCCCTTCTTCGTGGAGCTCGAAGTTACCGAGACCGACCCGGGCTTCGCCGGCAACACCGCCACCAACGCCACCAAGCCTGCCACCCTGGAGACCGGGGCCGAGATCAAGGTCCCCCTCTTCATCGAGCCCGGCGAGAAGATAAAGGTCGATACCCGCACCGGCGAATACCTCTCCAGAGCATAAGGGGCAAGACCCCTTTTCACCCCGTGGTGATGGACCGCATCGTCAACCGTTCGATCGTTTTTAAAAGGAGGTTTCACTTATGACGCTCAGTGAAAAAGTCGCTTACATCAAAGGCTATGCCAAGGGTCTGGGTCTGGAGGAGGAGTCCGCCTCCGGCAAGCTCTGGACGCCGCTGCTGGAGCTTTTGACAGACATGGCCCACGAGATCGAGGATCTTCAGGCGAGCAACCTTGACCATGCCCAGGCTCTGGACGACATAAGCGAGGATCTCAGCTATCTGGAGGAGCTGACCTGCGACCTGGACATGCCCGATCTGGACCTGGACGAAGACTGCGGGGGCGACTGCTGCTCCTGCGGCTTTGACTGCGGCCAGGACGATGA
Source organism: Candidatus Limivicinus sp. (assembly GCA_048477415.1). Classification (GTDB taxonomy): domain Bacteria; phylum Bacillota; class Clostridia; order Oscillospirales; family Oscillospiraceae; genus Limivicinus. The sequence continues at coordinate 933 of DBGBEC010000188.1, forward strand.
CGAAGAGGATGAAGAGCTCAGCTATGACGGCGTTATCTACGACGTCACCTGCCCAAGCTGCGGCGAGGAGATAAGCTTCGACGAGGACACTCTTGCCCTGGGCTCCATAAGCTGCCCGAACTGCGGCGAGCTGCTGGAATTTGACCTGAGCGGGGAAGAGGACTGAACCTCTACCCCCTGAAAACAAAAGGAAGCCAAGCCCATTCAAGGCCCCGGCTTCCTTTTTATATACTTATATTTTTCCATGGCTCCGCCGTCAATGTCGGCTGCCGCGGGAATGCGCCGATCGGGACGCCGCCCACTATTTCCTTTCTTCCTTATTCAGATACAAAATAGCAAACAAAAATGTCAGACCCAGAAGGACCCAGGGCAGGGCTCCGTTTATAAAGTCGATCAGCGGATTCCCTTCAAATATCCCCCCAAGAATGGCCATGACAGCGGCTATCGCAATAGACGACCAGGCAAATTTTATGAGCGTTTTCTCCGCCTTGACAGCCTTCACATCCCGTTCTATTTTTTCCATCAGCACCTTGTCTCCTTTCAGCAGTTCATCAAGACTTGTTCCATACAGCTCGCTCATTCTGATAATGCTGAGAATATCAGGCAATGACTTTCCGTTCTCCCAGTTAGAAACAGTCTGTCTGGAGACCGCGAGAGCCTCTGCCGCCTGCTCCTGCGTATATTCTTTTTTAACGCGGGCGCTTCTGATCTTATCCGCTATACCCATTATGCCCCCTCCTTCGCTTGTTACTTTAACAGATCTGCGCTTCTATTTCTATCAATT
>DBGBEC010000189.1:0-8759 GCA_048477415.1 Candidatus Limivicinus sp.
AAACTGAGCGGGACCACAAGGAGACCCTGGCCTTTATGGAAAAGTGCGGCTTTGCCTCCATGCATATCTTCCCCTATTCCCGCCGCCCCGGCACTCCGGCGGACAGTATGCCCGGCCAGGTGGACAGAAAGCTCCGGGCGGAGCGGGCGCACCAGGCCCAGCTTATCGCCGGGCGTATGCACCGGGATTACATGAAGGAGAGCCTTGGCAAGGTCCTCCCCGTGCTGTTCGAGACCGGCGGAGAAGACTTCTCCCTTGGGCACAGCGACACATATCTCAGCGTAAAGGTGCGGGAAAAGGGCCTGCGGGGGAAGCTGCTGCCGGTCCTGATAAGCGGGATCGAGGGCGACGAGCTCACAGGCAAAATTGTTTGACCTTTCGTGGGGCTTAATGTATAATCCATAGAATATAAAACAGCCTTCCGCTGTTTTATCCCGCGGGAGCGCGGGAGGCACAGCAATAAACAGAAAGAGGGGCGGCCCGATATGACAAGGGAGCAGATTTTCAATTTTTCGGCGGGACCTTCGGCTATGCCGGAGTCGGTCCTGAAAAAGGCCGGTGAGGAGATTTTAAATTACAGGGGCAGCGGCCTTTCCGTAATGGAGATGAGCCACCGGGGCAGCGTGTTCCAGGAGATATTTGACTCTGCCCGGGAGAAGCTGAGGCGGGCCATGAACATCCCCGACAGCCACGAGATACTTTTCCTCCAGGGCGGAGCCACGCTGCAATTCGCGGCAATAGCCATGAACCTTATGGACGGCGGCGGCGCGGACTATGCCCTCACGGGGAATTTTTCCGCCAAGGCGGCAAAGGAGGCGGCAAAATACGGCCCGGTAAACACCGCCTTTGACGGGGCGGAGGAGGGCTACCGCCGCATACCCCGGCAGGAGGAGCTGAAGCTCAGCCCCGGGGCCCGGTATTTTCACTACTGCGGGAACAACACCGCTTACGGCACGAGCTGGAGCTATGTGCCGGAGAGCGGAGCACCGCTTGTGTGCGACATGTCCTCGGAGATCCTTTCAAAGCCGGTGGACGTGGGCCGCTTTGGCCTTATATACGCGGGAGCGCAGAAGAACATGGCCCCGGCGGGGCTCACGGTGCTCATCCTTCGGAGGGAGCTTGCGGGCAGGGAACTGCCCATCACTCCCCAGGTGATGAGTTATGGGGAGCTGCTCTCCTCCGGCTCCATGCTCAACACCCCGCCCTGCTGGTGCATATACATGCTGGGTCTCATGCTGGACTGGCTGGAGGCTCAGGGCGGCGTGGAGGCCATGGCGGCCATGAAGGCCGAGCGGGCCGGGCTCGTCTATGACTTTCTGGATAACAGCACGCTCTTTCGCGCCGGGGCGGAGCCCGGCTCCAGAAGCGATATGAACATCGTTTTCAGCACCGGCCGCAAGGAGCTGGACGCGCAGTTTGTGAAGGGGGCGGAAAAGCGCGGGCTTTTGAGCCTGAAGGGCCACAAGGCGGCAGGCGGGCTCAGGGCCTCGCTTTATAACGCCATGCCCATCGAGGGGGCCCGGGCCCTTGTAAACTATATGAAAGAATTTGAGAGGGAGACCCATGTTTGATATAAGGACAATGAACACCATCTCCCCCGCCGGCATAGAGACCCTTGAGAAAAAGGGCTGCCGGGTGGGGCCCGATGTGGAGAAGCCCCAGGGCCTGCTCATACGCAGCGCGGAGATCCACGGCATGGAGTTTGGGGAGGAGCTTCTGGCCATCGCCAGGGCCGGCGCCGGATATAACAACATCCCCGTGGAGGAATGCGCGGAAAAGGGCATCGTGGTCTTCAACAGCCCCGGAGCCAACGCCGAGGCCGTGAAGGAGCAGGAGATCTGCGCCCTGATAATGGCCTCCCGCGACATGCTGGGCAGCATAGAATGGGTAAGATCCATCGCCGACAGAGGGGACGAGATCCCCGAGCTGGTGGAAAAGGGCAAGTCCTCCTTCTCCGGGCCGGAGCTTTTGGGCAAGAACCTGGGGGTCATCGGCCTTGGGGCCGTGGGGGCTCTGGTGGCAAACACCGCCCTGGAGCTGGGGATGAGCGTATACGGCTTCGACCCCTTCATGTCCGTCGACGCCGCCTGGCGGCTGTCCCGGGAGGTCAAGCGGGCGGAGACTGCCGACGAGATATATGAAAATTGCGACTACATCAGCATAAACGTCCCCTATACCGACAGCACCCGCCACATGCTCAACGCCGAGGCCTTTGCGAAAATGCGCCGGGGCGTCAGGATAGTGAACGAGTCCCGGGCGGAGGTGGTGGACGATGTGGCCATGACTGCGGCGCTGGACCGGGGACAGGTGGGCCGCTATGTGACTGATTTCCCGAACCAGGTGATCCTGAAGGCTCCCAACGTCATTGCCATGCCCCATTTAGGGGCCTGCACTCCCGAGAGCGAGGACCGCTGCGCCTATATGGCGGCAAACGAGCTGTACGACTATCTTTTGAACGGCAACATCAAAAATTCTGTCAATCTTCCCGACGTGTCACTGAGCCGCATGGGCGCCTGCCGCCTCTGCGTCATACACAGGAACGTGCCCAGGATGATAAACCGTATCCTGGACTTTATAAGCCAGCTCAATGTGAACGTGGAGCACATGATAAACAAGCCCCGGGGCGCCTATGCCTGCACCATAGTGGACCTGGGCGAGAAAATAGGCCAGGAGACCGCCAGGAGCATACAGGACATGGAAGACGTGCTCAGGGTACGGCTCATATAGGAGGGCGGCATGAAAAATATCGGCATGATAGTGGCCGTGGAGATGGAGGCGGTCCTTGACCGCTACGGCTCCTGCCTTGGCGAGAGCGAGCAGTCGGGCTTTCGGGTCTTCAGCTATGAGTTAGAGGGCTATATGCTCCATGTGGTGAACTCCGGCATAGGCGAGATCGCCGCCGCCGCCGCGACCCAGCTCCTTATCGACCGCTACGGTCCGGACATGATCGTGAACTTCGGCGTGGTAGGCGGGCTTACAGAGGAGATGAACGAGAGCCTGGTCTGCGTGGTGGATAAGATATTCCACTATGATTTTGATCTGTCCGGCATAGACCCGGTGGTCCCCGGCCAGTATCCCGGCTTTGACGACCGCTATATCTATCCCGACAGCCGCCTCGTTGAAAAGGCCCTCAGCGTATATCCGGGCCTTAAAAAGGTGGTCTGCGCCTCCGGAGACAGCTTTGTTGACGGCAGGCAGGCCAAGGAGGCTCTCCAGCGCCGCAGCGGCGGCCAGATATGCGAGATGGAGGCGGCGGCCATAGCCCTCACCTGCCGCAGGGCGGGTCTGCCCTGCCTGCTGATAAAGGCCGTGTCCGACGCTATGGACGGCGGCGGAAAAGAATACTACAGCCAGCTCAGCGCCTGCTCCGAGATCTGCCTCCAGGTCTGCGACGGGATAATAAAAGCCCTGTAAAAGAGCACGCCCCCGTTAAGGGCTGCCGTGACTTGGCGCACTTTGTGCAGTTATGATCTGCGCAGGTCTATAAACGCAGCAAAAAGGCCCCCTCGAGGAGGGAGCCAGGGGCGGCCACCAGGCGAGCGCCCTTTTCTGTACAGCTGAACACAGCGGCCCCTTCGGGCCGCTGTGCTTTTTTATATCGCTATGTACTTTGCCGTTGAGATCAGGCCTGCTGGGCCTTTTTCTTGGTGAGGACGGGGATAGCCTCGATGACCAGGATGATGGCCAGAACTATAAGACCGATGGACCAGATCATCTGGAACCAGTCGCCCCAGAGGGCGGCGCCGGCGGTGATCTTGTTGAACACAGCCATGATCTTCATGACAAGAGAGGTGCCGGTGGCGACAAGCATGAACACCATGGGGATGAAGAACATCTTGTTGTTCTTGCCCACGTTGCCAAGCCAGGCAGCCACAGCCAGCATGGCGATACCGGCAAGGAGCTGGTTGGCAGCACCGAACACGCCCCAGATCTGGCTCAGGCCCATGAAGCCCATGCCGCAGCCGATGAGGACCATGATAAGGGTGGAGACGAAGGGATTGGCCAGAATGCCGCGGATACCCTTGATGTCTTCCCTCTTCTCGCCTTCCTTCACAAAGAGCTCAGCGAACATGTACCTGGCAAGACGGGTACCGGAGTCCAGAGAGGTCAGAGCGAAGACGGAGACGGCCAGGGTGAGCAGGGTGTAAACGGTGTCGAAAACAGGGTTCGTAAAGTCGGCCGCGCCGCCGGTCATCATAGCGACGGTGGTAGCGATACCGCCGGCGAAGATGGTGGGGGGAGCGCTGATCTTGAAGTCCACGCCCAGGGTGCCGTTGGTCCACACCACGCCGATGGCGATGAGTGAGATGACGGCCAGAGCAGACTCGATGATCATGGCGCCGTAGCCGATGACCTGAGCGTCCTTCTCAGAGTTGAGCTGCTTGGAGGTGGTGCCGGAACCGATAAGGGAGTGGAAGCCGGAGACCGCACCACAGGCAACGGTTATGAACAGGACCGGGAACAGGCTGCCGATGTTGCTGGCTCCGCCGAACTCGGTGGTCAGAGTGTCTTCCCAGCCGGTGAAAGCAGGGATATCCAGGGTCATGTTGGAGCCAACTATACCCACGACGGCGATGATCATCATGCCGTAGAGCAGGAAGGAGGACAGATAGTCGCGGGGCTGGAGCAGCATCCACACAGGGAGCAGAGAGGCCAGCATGACATACACGGCGATGAAGATGACCCAAGCGGTACGGCTTGCGTTGACGCCGATGTTAAGACCGGCGATAACGATGGCGATTATGCCGATGATGCCGACGATGGTGGCGGGGCCCACCTTGGCGTTCTTGCGGTACACGAAGAAGCCGAAGATGAAGGCGATAACGATGAACAGCAGGGATGTGGTGGCGGTGGAAGCGTTGCCGGAGCAATTTTCACGGCCGACCGTGATGAAGGGCAGGGCGTTTCCTTCGGCGTCCGCTACGGACACGAAGGTACCGGCCACAACAGAGGTGAAGGACGCGATGACCAGAACGAGGACCAGCAGGGCAAAGATGGTGAACAGCCTCTGGGCACGAACACCAATGCTGTCTTTGATGACCTCGCCCACGGAGCCGCCGTTATGCCTGATGGAGGCAAACAGGGCGCCGAAGTCGTGCATTGCGCCGAAGAAGATGCCGCCTATGACGACCCACAGGAAAACGGGCACCCAGCCGAAAACTGCCGCCTGGATGGGCCCGTTGATGGGGCCGGCACCGGCGATGGATGAGAAATGGTGGCCCATAAGCACGGCGGGGTTAGCAGGGACGAAGTCCTTTCCGTCGTAGCTGGTGTGGGCCGGTGTCTCGTGGTTGGGATCTACTCCCCACTGCTTTGCCAGCCAACCGCCGTAAAAGACGTAGCCAAGAGCAAGCACCACGATCGCGATACCAAGGATAAGAATTGCGCTCACACTTTTCACTCCTTAAAAAATGTTTTATTACCATTCGGCCTCAGACTTTCTCCCCTCTGAGGTCAAATAGTTTTTTAAAATATCCGGCGAGCTGATGGCCCGCCTTGTTCGTCCAGGTCCGGCCCTGGCGCACATCCACGGCAGCGGCAAGAAGATTCGTAAAGCCGTGGAGGGAAAACCTGTAGCTTTTTGAGAAGCTTCTCCTCATAAGGGCTTTAACAGCCCCGTCCTCAAAGCTGTCCCCCAGAAGGACGACCTTTACATTTGTGTACTGGTGCTCCTTATGAGGTCTCACCCTGGGCAAAGCGTCGCCGAGGGCAAAGTCGATACAGGCGTCTACAAGACCCTTGTCGTAGGCGGGAGCAGAAAACACATAGGCATATTCGTTCGTCTCGTTCGCCCAGACGGTTATGCTCTTTGACAGCCAATACTTCTCCGCCCGGGAAAAATAATCCGCCCGAAAGGCCAGGGGCAGCGCCTCTGTGGCCTCCTGAGGAACGATATCGTAATAGGCGCTGTAAGAATCTCGAACGACCTCAAGAAATTCGGCCCTGTCTATTGCCATCTGCATGCCTCCGATAAAACCGGGCCCTTCAGGAGCGGCGGTCCGGCTCCTCCCGGGAAAGCTCACCCCCAGGCAGGGGGCGGTCAAAAATGAATAAATTGTGACTATTGTTAATATACCGTAAATTTTAGAAAAATTCAATAGTCATTTTACCGAAAAAACAGTCATTTTCATAAAATCTACTGCCTCTCCTGTGCAAAAGGCCGGAATTTACAGGTCTCTGGCATAAAATTACATATTTCGACAAAATAATCTTTGCTGATGTAAGAAAATTACTGCCGCTTTTCGTTTACAACTTCAAAACTTTGTTGTATTATGTTTCTATACGCCATGGGCTCAGCGGGCCAGGCAGTATTTTTGAAGCGAGGTACATTCCCTTGGAATACAAATTCTGCGTTCCCTGCCTTTTGGGGCTCGAGGGGCCGATAGCCGACGAGCTGAGGCGGCTGGGCATGGAAAATGTGGCCGCCGAAAACGGCCGGGTATATTTCAGCGGCGGAGAGGAGGCCGGCATCAGGGCCAACCTCTGTCTGCGCATGGGCGAGAGGGTGCTTATCGAGCTGGGCCGTTTCCCGGCCCGCAGCTTTGACGAGCTTTTCGAGGGCGTACGGGCCCTGGCCTGGGAGCGGCTCATACCGGCAGACGGGGCCTTCCCCGTCACCGGACACTGCCTCGACTCCACCCTTTTCTCCGTGTCCGACTGCCAGAGCATTATAAAAAAGGCCGTGGCAAAGCGGCTTGGCTCTGTCTACGGTATCCAGTGGCTGCCGGAGAGCGGCGGACAGTATCAGATAAGGTTTTCAATAATGAAGGACATGGCCTCCCTCTGCCTTGACAGCACGGGGCCCGCCCTGCACAAGCGGGGCTACAGGCCCGGCCACAACGCCGCCCCTTTGAGGGAGACTTTGGCCGCGGCCATGGTCTGGCTCTCCCGCTACAGGGGGCGGGAGGACCTGCGCGACCCCTTCTGCGGCAGCGGCACCATCGCCATAGAGGCGGCCCTGGCCGCGAAAAACCGGGCCCCCGGCCTCAACCGCAGCTTTGCCGCTATGGCCTGGCCCGCCTTTCCCGGAAAGCTGTGGGAGCAGGAAAAGGAGGCCGCCGCCGCAAGGGAGTTCAGCGGCAGCTACAGCATAGTGGGCTCCGACATCGATGAAAAGGCCATTGAGCTTGCCCGGGAGAACGCCCGGCGGGCTGGCGTGGCGGATATAGTCCGTTTTGAAAGGGCGGACGCCACGGGCTTTAACTATGAAAGCCGGAACGGCCTTATCGTCACCAATCCCCCCTACGGCGAGCGCATCATGGAAAAGCACCAGGCGGAAGAGCTTTACAGAGCCTTTGGCCGGGCCTGGTCCGGGCTTGAGAACTGGAAGCTCTATCTCCTGTCCTCCCACACCGAGTTTGAGCGCTGCTTCGGCGCCCGGGCGGACAAAAAGCGCAAGCTCTATAACGGCATGATAAAATGCGAGCTGTATATGTTCTATAAATAATGCCCTGTCCGGGACAGGCACAAAATAAAGATTTCTTTGAGCTTTGCCGGGGCCTCTGCCATTATCGGCGGGGCGCACGACAGAATGGAGACCGAGATGAAGCATCTTTTTATAGTAAACCCCACAGCCGGGGGAAGGGACCACACGGAAGAGGTCCGGGAGAAGGTCATAAGGGCCTTTGAAAGGCACAAGGGCGATTATGAGGTATATGTGACCCAGGCCCCAATGGACGCGGCGGAAAAGATAATATCCGAGGCCGCCCATGGCGACAGGCTGAGAGTTTACGCCTGCGGCGGAGACGGCACCTTCAACGAGTGCGTCTGCGGCGCGGCGGGCAGGCCCAATGTGGCCGTGTGTCCCTTCCCCACCGGCACCGGAAACGATTTTTGCCGGATGTTCGGGGAGGAAAAGGAGCTTTACCGGGATCTTGACGCCCTCCTCCAGGGGAACGAAACGGAGATAGACCTTATCGACTGCAACGGCCGCTACAGCGCGAACATCTGCTCTGTCGGCATAGACGCCAGGATAGGCACCAGCGTACATAAATACAGCAGGCTCCCCCTTATAGGCGGGGCCACGGGCTATGTTGTGTCCACCATAGTGAACGTGTTCCAGGGCATCAGCCGGCACATGAACATATCCTGCGGCAGCTTCCGGGCCAGCGGAGAGCACACGCTTGTCTGCGCCTGCAACGGCCGCTACTACGGCGGCGGCTTCAACCCCAGCCTTGACGCCAGGCCCGACGACGGCGTTCTGGATATATTCATCGTGAAGAAAGTGAGCATTTTCACCCTGGCCAGTCTTATCGGAAAATATGCCTCCGGTCAGGGCGACAATTTTCCCAAATATGTCACCCATCTCAGGGGTGACGAGATAGAGATAAACTTCGACAGGGAAAATGTGGTGAATGTGGACGGAGAGGCGATGTATACGAACCGGGTGCGCATGAAGCTCATCCCCCGCGCCCTCCACCTGATAGTTCCCCGTGGTCTCAGCTTCTTTAAAGATCTCAGCCGGGAGAAATCCAATACCAAGGAAGAGGCGGGCTGCCTCGCGCTTTGATCCCCCTCCTCGGATATAGAGATAAATATTTTTTGACAGTCTCAACCGTCGGTCCAAAGATTTGGGCCGACGAATTTTTTACTAATGGGCGGAGGGCGGCGGCAGTCGGATCCGGCGCCGTGACTTTTTTGACCTCTTGGAAAGCGTTTACATAATTTATAGGGGAAAATCGCTTACATTTTTTGCCAATTCGACAAAATGCGACAATGGCCAGAAAAAAATTTTGGCGGAATTTGTCAAAGGATATTGC
>DBGBEC010000190.1:0-3228 GCA_048477415.1 Candidatus Limivicinus sp.
CTTCCGCTCTCTGACGCTCCCGCTCATCCTGCTTTTCGTCATTGAATCGGCCATATGGATAAATCTGGCCCAGCCCTATTTCACAGACAGCCCCCTGGTGTATCTGGGCTATCTGGTCATAAACACGGTGCAGCTCGGCGCGACTATAGATTATGCCATATTGCTCACAGACGGCTATGTGGCCTACAGGAAGAGCGAGGGCCGCGTTGCAGCCGTCATCTCCTCCATAAATGAAAATCTTATCTCTCTTATAACCAGCGGGCTCATCCTCTCCGCAGCGGGGCTCTGCCTTCAGGTATCCTCCTCGATGGAGATAGTGAAGACCCTGGGCACCCTGCTCTACAGGGGGACCCTGCTGTCTATGGCCATGGTGCTTATAGCCCTGCCTGCCCTTCTGATAATGTTCGACCGGTTCACAGTCCGGCTGACAAAGGGCGAGTTCATGAAAGAAAGCCACAGAAAAAAAGCTGCGAAGGAGGCGGAAAAATGAAAAAGAAACTGACGACCCTTGCCCTTATGCTGGCGCTTATCCTGTCCCTTGCTCCCGGCGCCCTGGCCCAGGAGGCGGAGCCGGAGGAAAAAGACCCGGCCGAGGGCTCCGAGGAAGTGATATACGGCGTCCTTGAGGCGGACGGAGAGGTGGAGGAGCTTATTGCCGTCGTCATCCTCAACAGCGATAGCGAGAGCAAAAAAAGCTATTACGGCGATTTTGAGCAGGTGAAAAACCTGAGCGATACCCGGGAGCTCGACCTTGAAAAGGACGGCGTCAGCCTGCTGGCTCCCGAGGGCCGGTTCTACTTCCAGGCGGAGCTTGAAAATGAGCGGCTCCCCTGGAAAATAGATATAAGCTACAGCCTTGACGGGGAGAAAATAAGCCCGGATGAGCTGGGTGGAAAAAGCGGCCGGCTGGAGATAGACATAAGCACCGCTGAAGATCCCAAGCTGGAGAGCGACTTTTTCGACGCCTACCTTCTCCAGATATCCCTGACTCTTGACGCCCAGAACTGTGTGAACATCCAGGCCGAGGGCGCTACAACGGCCAACTCCGGCGGCAGCAAGATGATCAGCTTCACGGTCCTGCCCGGAACCGAGGCCCGGCTCCATCTTGCCGCCGACGTGACGGATTTCTCCATGCCCGGCATGACCATATCCGCCGTGCCCTACTCCATGGGCGACGCCATGGACGGGGTGGACGAGCTTAGCCAGGGCCTGGCCCAGCTCAGCTATGCCATAAGCCAGCTCAATTCCGGGGCCTCCAGTCTCAGCAGCGGAGCATCCCAGCTCCAGAGCGGTGCTGCCCAGTTCGGCGACGGGCTGTATCAGCTCTCCGCGAACTCCGCCCAGCTCGTAGACGGCTCCCAGCAGATACTTGACGGCATACGGGCCCTGGAGCAGCTTTTGGGCCTTGGCGGGGATGGACCGTCCTTCCCGGAGGGGATGGACCAGCTCCCCGAGCTGCTGAGAGGCCTTGGGGTGGAACTGGGCCAGGCGGCGGATGAACTGGGGCTCCTGGCCGATAATACGGCGGCCGCCGTGGCCGATATGAGCGGCAGCCTTGACGGTATCGTCCCGGTATCGGAGGATGAGATAGCCGCCCTCCAGGCCGCTTGTCCCGACAGCGCCGCCCTCAGCCAGCTTATAAGCAACCACCGGCTCGCCCTCCAGGCAAAGGAGACCTGGACCCAGGCCTCACAGACCTTCAGCCAGGCAGGGGAGCGTCTCTCAGCTCTGGCCGGAGAGCTGCGTCTGGCGGCGGATTCGGCCAACGCTCTGGCAGAGGCTCTGGAGCTGTTCATAAACAGCGATGGCGGGGCCGAATTTGAGGATATGCTGGAAAGCCTGTCCTCCGTGGCGGACCTGTACGAGCAGTTTCACAACGGCCTCACTGCCTATACCGGCGGGGTCGACGCCCTGGCCGCCGCCTGGCCGGAGCTGTACGACGGCATATGCCAGATAAGCGGCGGTACGAGCCAGCTTGCCGGCGGCACAGCCCAGCTCAATGCCGGTACGAGCGGTATCCCCCAGCAGGTGGACAGCATGATATCCGGCTTCACCGGCGGTGACTTCCAGCCCAGAAGCTTCCTTTCAGAGAAAAACGGAAATGTGGATTCCGTTCAGTTCGTCCTCAGCACCCAGGCGATCTCCGCCCCCGCAGCGGAGGCGGCGGCCCAGGAAGCCGCCCCGGAGGAGACAGGCCTCGCAGTGTTCATATCCCGCCTGAAAGCTCTCTTCCAGCCGGACGAGGACTGACGTATGATAAATGCCCCCCGCGGTTCACTGCTGCCGCGGGGGGTAAAATTTGCGTTATAGGAATAATAACCACGCTCGTCTTTTATTTTTTTTGCATATTCCTCTCACTGAGGAATAATTCGATCTCTTCTTTATATGGCATTGCCGGAATTGCTCCGCGCTTACCAATGCATAGCGCCGCAGCGGCGTTTGCGAAGCCTATATGCCCCTCAATATCGGTCATGAAGGCCTCCAGACTGCTACAGACTGAAAGTCTGCTTAAAAACGCGCCCCAGAAAGCGTCGCCGGCGCCTGTCGTGTCGATAATTTGTTCCACTTCAAAGCTCTGAACGCTTCCGAGCCCCAGAGCATGGGCATAGATGACATTTTTGGGCCCGGCAGTCACCACAACAAGCTTTGGGCCCATGGAGAGAAGGACCGAAGCGGCTCTCTCCGCGGATCTCTCGCCGGTGATAAGGAGAGCCTCGTCAATGGAGACCTTTACCACATCGACCAGTGGCAGAGGTTTTTTCATGATTTCCACTGCGGTTTCCGCGTCTTTCCACAGGTCTGCGCGATAATTTGGGTCATAGGATATTATCGCCCCAGCTTTTGAGACCAGACTGAGAGCGGCAAAAACGGAGGAACGGGCGGGCTCATCTGTGAGAGAGAGGGAGCCAAAATGAAATACGCGGCAGTTACTTAATATATCCTCGTCAAGCTCATTTGACTTTAGACATGTGTCAGCGCCTGGATCCCGGGAAAAAGAGAACTCACGTTCTCCGCTTTCATCCAGGCTGACAAAGGCCAAAGTGGTGTAAACATCATCTGATACCACAAGCCCCTCCGTACAGATCCCCTCACGTTCAAGGACAGAGCGGAGAAAACGACCATGTGTGTCGTTGCCGACCTTTCCGATAAATGCGGTGTTCAGCCCCTGCCTTGCCGCAAGACAGAGAACGTTGGCAGGAGCGCCACCTGGATTCTGTTCATAAATGC
>DBGBEC010000191.1:0-3920 GCA_048477415.1 Candidatus Limivicinus sp.
GTACAGAAACGATGGGAGGACTCCTTGTGCAAGATTTGATACCTTATATAATAAACGGTGTCTCCGCGGGAGGTCAGTATGCCCTTATCGCCATTGGCTATACCCTGGTGTACGGCATACTTCGCTTGATAAACTTTGCCCATGGCGATGTTTTTATGGTTGCCGGGCTTATAATGGTCTATGCAACGACGTCAATGCCGCTGTATCTGTCCATGCCCCTCGTGATAGTCGCCACGGTCATTTTGGGTTTTGTTATCGAGCGTGTGGCGTATAAGCCCCTGCGCAGCGCACCCCGCATGTCGCTTATGATATCGGCCATAGGAGTCAGCTATCTCATTCAGAACCTGGCCTTCTACCTCACAGGCGGCCTGGCCCAGCCTGTGACCAAGCCAATCCCCTGGATCTCCGACATGATCACGGTTTTTGGCGCTTCAACGAAGAGGGTCACGGTCGTGACGCCGGTGCTCACCCTCGTCCTTGTCGTCATTCTGGTATATCTTATTAAAAAGACCAGGATCGGCATGGGAATGCGGGCTGCCGCCAAGGATTTCGAGGCGGCCCAGCTTATGGGAGTGAAAATAAACTCCGTCATATCCTTTACATTTGTCATCGGCTCCTTCCTGGCGGCCGTTGGCGCGATACTCTATTTTACAAACTATCCTTCCGTCGGCATTACTTCCGGCGCTCTGCCGGGGCTGCGGGCCTTTGTGGCCGCGGTATTTGGTGGGATCGGCTCTATTCCCGGGGCCGTTGTCGGCGCCTTTATCATCGGCCTCTGCGAGGAGATCATAAAGGGCCTTGGCTATTCCACCTTCTCCGACGCTTTTACTTTTGCCATTTTGATAGTCGTGCTCTGTGTTAAACCCACCGGTATCTTTGGCGAAAAAGTTACCGATAAGGTGTAAGGGGGGGACTATTTGTGATAAATTCCGATAAAAAAAGACAAACAATAGTCAGCATTGGGCTGCTTCTGATCCTGTTGGCCGTCATGACGGCCATCGACGCGGCCCTGCCTAACTATCATATAGTTATAAAGGTCATAAAAAAAGCCGCTGTATACTCCCTGGTGGCGGTGTCTATGAACCTGCTCAACGGCTTTACGGGCCTTTTCTCACTGGGCCAGGCGGGCTTCATGCTCCTTGGGGCATATGCCTATGCCATTCTCAGTATCCCGCTTGATAAGCGGGCAGGAGTGTACCAATATTTCGACGGGGGACTTGTTAAATTCTCCATTCCTGAATTTTTCTCCGGCATACTTGGAGAAACTGTGGGCGGCACCATAGGTATAGTGATCGCCCTGCTTATTGGCGGGCTCATCGCGGCTCTCTGCGCCTACCTTATCGGTCTGCCGGTGCTGCGCCTGAAGAGCGACTATCTGGCGATAGCCACCCTGGGCTTTGCCGAGATACTCCGGGCCTTCTTCCAGTGGAAGAATCTTGGTCCTCTTACAAACGGCTCCAACCTCCTCAAAAGCTATCCGGATTTTGGCAGCGCCACGGCCTACATTATCCTCATCGGTATTTTTATCGCCATGATCGTCCTGCTTGTCAATTCAAGCTACGGCAGGGCCTTCAAAGCCATCCGCGACGATGAAGTCGCCGCCGAGGCAATGGGTATAAATCTTGCCAAGCACAAGCGCATGGCCTTTGTTATAAGCTCCTTCTTCGCCGGCATAGGCGGCGGCATGCTCGCCATGTACATGGGCACTCTTCAGGCCCTGTCGTTCAAGAGCACCATGACCTATGAGATACTGCTGATAGTCGTTATCGGCGGCATAGGCTCGATAACCGGTTCTGTCATCACAAGCTTTATTTACATCGCAAGTCTCGAGTGGCTGCTCAGGGGACTTGACTCCGGGGTCTTTCTTGGCATATCCGCCCCTGGTCTTTTCAAAAACGGCTTCCGCATGGCGGTAGTTTCGGTGATCATTATGGTCGTCGTTCTGTTCTTCCGGAAGGGGATAATGGGCGACAGGGAGTTTTCCGTGGCGGGGCTGCTCAAAAAGTTTGATAAACTAAGGGCCCGTTCCGGAAAAGCCAAAGCCCAGACCGCAGGAGGTGACGCTGAAAATGAATAAGGACAACAATGTGCTGCGCCTTGAAAATGTTACGATGCAGTTCGGCGGCGTCGTAGCTGTCAATAACCTCTCCCTTGAGGTAAACAAAGGCGAGATCGTGGCGCTCATCGGTCCGAACGGCGCGGGAAAGACCACAGCCTTCAACTGTATCACCGGCGTCTATCAGCCCACCAACGGTCTTGTGGAATTTGACGGCAGGGCCATCGTCCGTGCGCACCCCCAGGGCAAGATGAAAAAGGCATATCTGGGCGAAAATCCGGGCATGTATGTCGGCCAGCATGTTATAGACCCCACACCTGATAAAATAACAAAGCTCGGCATTGCCCGTACTTTCCAGAACATCAGGCTTTGGAGCAGCATGACAGTTTTCGAGAATGTGCACACAGCCAAGCATATGCTGACGAAGCAGAATGTCTTTTCCGCAACCTTCCGCCTGGCCATGTCCGAGGAGCGGCAGATGCGTGAAGAGACCGAAGCGCTTTTGGAGGAGCAGGGCCTTCTCAAATACAGGGACGATCTGGCTGTCAGCCTGCCCTATGGCCTTCAGCGAAGGCTTGAGATCGCCAGGGCCCTCGCCACAAAGCCAAAGCTTCTTCTCCTTGACGAGCCAGCAGCCGGCATGAATCCCCAGGAAACTCTCGAACTCGGGGAATTCATCGTGGACATCAAGAACAAATACGATCTTACCATCTTCATGATAGAGCACCACATGGACCTGGTCATGAGCTTTTCCGACCGCATATATGTTATCGACTTTGGCAAGATGATATCCAACGGTACACCGGACTATGTTAAGGCCGACCACCGTGTTATAGACGCTTACCTGGGGGTTGTTTGATATGAGCGAGGCAATTTTAAGTATAAAGGACCTTCAGGTCAATTATGGCGGTATCGAAGCGGTAAAGGGCATTTCCTTCGACGTCACTGCCGGAAGCATAGTCACCCTTGTCGGCGCTAACGGTGCGGGCAAAAGCTCCACCCTCCGCACTGTGGCCGGGCTTGTTAAGCCCAAGGGCGGCAGCATAAGCTTCCAGGGCGAGGATATCACCGGAAAGGGTCCCACGGACATCGTTCAGCGGGGCATAACCCTGGTCCCGGAGGGTCGGCGTATTTTTGCCGATCTCACGGTCCTCGAAAACCTTAAAATAGGCGCCTATCTGCGCAAAGACAGCATTAAAGAGGATATCGACTGGGTATACAGCCTTTTTCCCCGCCTTAAAGAGAGGGCCTGGCAGGCAGGGGGTACGCTTTCCGGCGGCGAGCAGCAGATGCTGGCCGTGGGTCGGGCGCTTATGAGCAGGCCCAGACTTATGATGATGGATGAGCCTTCCCTTGGTCTCGCGCCTATCGTGGTCAGGGATATATTCAGCATCATAAAGGAGATAAACAAAAGGGGAGTCACCATCCTCCTTATCGAACAGAACGCCAACATGGCCCTGAAAACAGCCGACTATGGCTATGTCCTGGAGACCGGCAAGATAAGCCTCCACGGCAGCGGACAGGAGCTGCTTACAAACGAGGCCGTCAGAAAAGCCTATCTGGGCGAGTAAGAGTAAAAATGCAGTCCAAAGCCGGACACGGCCACGGGCTGCATTTTTTGTTTTTGAACTGAAAAGTCGATGACTTAGCCATTTGCAGCGACGCGGCCTGAGACCCGCCACACACCGGCTGCTCCGCATTCAATTGCCTGAGGCTCACCAAGCTTTGGCTCTCATGTTTTACTGAAAAGCTTTGGACTTGAAATGGGAAAAAGAATATGTTACCATACAGGAGAGGGAGGTCCATGTTCTCCCTTGGCATTAGACATGGTTTGGTTCGCTTAATATCAATTGTTATGTACCAT
>DBGBEC010000192.1:0-3676 GCA_048477415.1 Candidatus Limivicinus sp.
GTATAGACCGCCTTAAAAGTATCAATATCATCCAGGTCAGCATCATCAAGCACACAGTGCTCTTTGTTATAATCAAACTCTTCCAGGTCGACGCCGTTATTGATGTGATAAACCTTGCTGAGATCCACCGGCCCTCCATGGGCTTTGTCCCAGCACTTTTCAATGATGTAATCCCGGCCGCCAGCCATTGTAAAAATTAAGGCGTCCGCATTTTTATAGACCCATCTCTCCCCCGCATATAACAGCTTCATAACAGGATTCGCCGCGTCTATCATACCGTATGCGGCAAAGCTTTCCGGCCACAGGTCCGCCACTTCGCAAACGCAGGGAATCCCAAACTTTTTCGCCAGCTTGATCCCCGCAGCAAGTGTCAGGGTCTGCCCGGCCTCAGCAAAAATAATGTCCGGCTTTCCATATTCATCTACAAGCTTTGGACAATATCGCAACATGCCCGCCGCAGATTTTACATGATTCAGAATTCGCTCTTTTCCGCTTCCTTTATAATTTTTTGCTCTAAAAACAACATACTTTATTCCGTCTTCGTAAATTTCACGGTATTTCTCTGTGCCTGAGATAAGATTCACCTCAGAATTATGCACAGAACTTGCCGCAAATACTGTAATGCTGTGTCCTCTTTTAATAAGTTCGCGGGAAAAATAGTAGCATCTGGCCAAATAATAATATTTCAACGGCACCGCATAGTGGTTAAGTATCCAAATATTCATTTTTTTCTCCATAAATCAATAAGCTTTTGCGCTTCATTCTGCCCTTCATGATATTCCCACTCGCTTATTTTCCCAGTCCGCAGCAAATAATCTCCAAAATCCTCCGCCGTTGCCATTCCTTCGTAGCTGATACTCTCCGTCTTAAAAACTTTAACAACCGTAGTCAATGCTATTTTTAAATCTTCGACAAAGCTGATTTTTTTAATATACTGCAAATCATAGTCCAACTTATCTTCCCACTCGATACAGTTACGACCGTTTATTTGTGCCAAACCCGAAAGTCCCGGCCTAACGTTGTGCCTTTGGCGTTGTTCAGGTGTCATAAACACCATGTCCCGCACAAGTTGAGGCCTCGGGCCGATTATCGACATATCTCCACGCAGAATATTCCATGCTTCTGGAAGCTCATCGAGGGAGGTCTCTCTAAGTTTTTTTCCAAAAGAAGTAAGCCTAATCTCGTCTGACAATAATTTCCCATCTTCGTCGCGTTCATCAGTCATGGTACGAAATTTATACAGTTTGAATATTTTTTCCCGACCGTTCTTGTCCTTTTTCCCCGGTCTTGGCTGGGTAAATATAACAGGAGAACCCAGCTTAATTCTGACGAGCAGCGCAACGATCCCATACAGCCAGCAGAAAACTATCACCGCCAAAAGGGCACAAACGATATCCAGCAATCTCTTTATAAAATTTTCATATATGCCCACGGCTTATTTCCCTCTTAAAAGATTTATTCAAAACAGCTTCTTATAACTGCAATCACCCAATTCTGCTCTTCCGCCGTCATCTTGATATCCGACGGCAGGCATAGGCCGCGGCTGAATATGTCCTCATTGACCGGACTATCTTCAACATAAACAAAGTCGTTTCCTGCATAGAAGGGCTGCATATGCATCGGCTTCCATATAGGTCTGGACTCGATATTATTATCGTTCAGTTTATTTAAAACATCCATAAACCGTACTGGGCAGTCTTCATCTATC
Source organism: Candidatus Limivicinus sp. (assembly GCA_048477415.1). Taxonomy (GTDB): domain Bacteria; phylum Bacillota; class Clostridia; order Oscillospirales; family Oscillospiraceae; genus Limivicinus. The sequence goes on from DBGBEC010000192.1 coordinate 1,709, forward strand.
AGCATGCACGAAAGCCAGAAGTTCGGTCTGTCATGCTCAAGGTATGGGTTCATGCTTACGGGCAGGCCTTTAAGGCCCTCTTCATATATGCGGTAAATCTTCTCTTTGATCGCTCTGTGCTCTTCAAGATGCCTGAGCTGACCGCGGCCAATACCTGCTACCACATTGCTCATACGGTAGTTATACCCTATTTCCTCGTGTTGATACCAGGGCGCTGGTTCTCTGGACTGAGTTGCCCAAAACAGAGCCTTGTCTCTGGCGGACTTTTTCGAGGTAATAAGCATTCCGCCGCCGGATGTAGTTATTATTTTATTGCCATTGAACGAGAGGGCCGCAGTATCACCGAAGGTGCCGCAAGCTCTTCCCTTATATGTTGAAGAGAGCGCTTCCGCCGCGTCTTCTATAAGCGTTGCTCCGTGCTTTTCACATACATCCATTATCTCGTCCATTTTTGACGGAGTACCGTACAGATGGGCAAGCATCACTACCCTTGCATCGGGATATTTTTCAAATGCCTTTTCCAGTGCAGCAGGGTCCATATTCCAGGTCTCCCGCTCAGAGTCTATAAACACCTGGATACCGCCTTCATAGGACACAGGATTTACCGTAGCACTGAAAGTCATATCACTGCAAAGCACATGATCTCCCGGCTTCACGCCAGCAAGCTTCACCGCCAGATGGAGAGCGGCCGTACCAGCAGAAACAGCCAAAGCATAGCGCTCTCCCTCAAAGCCCTGTTCTGAAGTCTTGAGATACGACACAGTCTCCTCTTCAAACCCATCGCAGTTAAAGCCCAAGGGTGCTATCCAGTTTTTCTCAAAGGCCTCTTTTATAAATTCCATTTCCTCTCCATGCATTGTTGGGGAGGAGAGCAGAATTTTCTTTTTCATATCCCACACTTCTTTCTCAGACCATTGTCTCGTCATGATACTCTATCTTTTTATAGCTTTTGTCCTCCGGTTCCTGGATCAGGGAGAGGACCCGGGTGCGGACCATGGGGTTGGGGGCGTGGAGGATCTCGCGGAGGGAGCTGAGTTTTTGCTGTATCTCCTCGGGGCTGTATAGGGTCTGATGGCCGATATAGATAAGGTCGTTGCTGGTTTTCTGCATGCCTTCTGCCTGGAGGAGCAGCTCTTCATACAGCTTTTCGCCGGGACGGAGGCCTGTGTATTTTATCATTATATCCACATCCGGCTCAAAACCGCTGAGCCTTATCATTTTGCGGGCCATATCGTCTATGCGCACGGGACTTCCCATATCGAGGACGAAGACCTCCCCCCCCTCGGCAAAGGCCCCGGCCTGAAGGATAAGTGAGACCGCCTCGGGAATGGTCATGAAATAGCGGGTGACGCGCTTGTCGGTGACGGTCACGGGCCCGCCCAGCTCTATCTGCTTTTTGAAGAGGGGTATCACGCTGCCGTTGCTGCCCAGAACGTTGCCGAAACGGACGGCGATATACTCTGTATTATAGCAACTGTTCATGGACTGGACCACCATCTCGCAGAGGCGTTTTGTGGCGCCCATGACGTTGGTGGGGTTCACCGCCTTGTCAGTGGAGATCAGGATAAACAGCTTTGTGCCGAACTCACCGGCGGCCTTGGCGGTGTTATAGGTGCCGAAGACATTGTTCTTTATGGCCTCGGCCGGGCTGTCCTCCATAAGGGGCACATGCTTGTGTGCCGCGGCGTGGCAGACCACAGCAGGGCGATAGGTGTCGAAGACATAGTTCATCCGCTCCGCGTCACGGACAGAGCCGATAAGCACCGTCAGTTCAAGGCCCGGGAAATCCCGCTTCAGCTCCTGCTGGATATAATAGGCGTTATTCTCATATATATCGAAGATCACGAGACGGGCCGGGTCCAGAGCCGCTATCTGGCGGCAGAGCTCGCTGCCGATGGAGCCGCCGCCCCCTGTCACAAGGACGGTCTTCCCCTGCACCTTTCCAGCCATGACGCTGTTATCCGTATG
>DBGBEC010000193.1:0-1872 GCA_048477415.1 Candidatus Limivicinus sp.
TTTATTTGGGCAAAGGACTTGAAGGCGCTGGTTATGTTCAGGAACAGCACGAAAAATATCTGCGGGGACGCAAGGGGAAGTATTATCTTCACCGACTTTGTGAAAGCCCCGGCCCCGTCTATGGTCGCCGCCTCAAGCAGCTCCTCCGGCACGTTCCTGAAGCCCACCAGAAGGAAGATGAAGCTTGTGCCGATGTGCATCCAGGCCGTTACCACCGAGACCGCCGGCAGCGCCGTGCTCACATCCCGGAGCCAGGCAAGGTCCGTGCCGAGAAGGCTGTTCAAAACGCCGGCGTCCTGCCTGTATATGAACAGCCATATCGCCGCCGCCGGCGAGGAGGCTATAGCCATGGGCAGGGCGAACAGGGTCTGAAGGAGCCTGCTCCCCTTGCACACCTTCACACACAGCAGCGCGAAGATCAGAGCCACGCTGAATGTGAGCACAAGGTTCATCGCCGCGAACTTCAGCGTGATGAGCATGGTCTGCCAGAAGCTCTCTTTTCCCAGCACCCTTGCCCAGTTCGCCGTCCCCACCCATTTCACGAACCGGCCCGAGGAGTCGGTCAGGGAAAACGAATAGGTGAGAGCCTTTATAAAGGGGAAATAGGTGAAGGCGAAAAACAGCAGCAGCACCGGCAGCACCAGCAGATATGGCAGGCTCTTTACCTTTCTTTTTTTTAGCAGGGGTGAATCTTCCTTTTTTCTCAGCATCTCTCTCCTCCTTTATATATCAGCGTCGATAGCTTCATGAGATGCTGGGGTAAACGCAGGGGGGACAGGCAAGCTCCAGGCTCCATATGTCGTCGGCGCCGGCCTCGGGCCTGAACATGAAGCGCTCCATTATCCGGCGCTCCTCAGGGCTCAGCTCGCCGCCCATCGCCACCTTGAATATGTCCGTGTATCGCAGCTCGTAGGCCGCGTAGCCAAAAAGCTGCTCCCCATAGCCCCGGCCCTGAAGCTCAGGCAGAACGTACATCTTTTCTATCCAGCCGCATTCGGGATACAGCCCAGGCTTCGCGGCCATCTCGATAAAGCCCACTGGCCTTTTTTTCAGATAGCACAGGGCGAGATAATTGGGCTGAGCCGCCAGGAGCGCCCTGGCCGTTGCCGCTCTCTCGCCGCTGTCAAAGGGCTTTCCCCGCTCCGCCGCGTCCATCGCGGCAAGCTCAAGATACGACGCCTCCTGCTCCGGCGTCCTCACCGGATAGATAGCCATGTTTATGTCTCTTCCGGCCACGCCCGGCCAGGCCCTTCTGAGCTCCGGTGGAAGGTGTTCCGCGTCGTTTTTATAGATAAGCGAGATATTTCCGGCCTTGTCCACCTCAAGAAGGCTTACCGCCGTGTTTTCCGCGTGTCCTATCTCCCCCACCCTGTTCATGGGCAGGCCCAGCACCGAACACAGGGTGGCCTTTATCGTCACCGAATGGGACACCGCCACCGCGGTCCCGTTCTCGCCCACCTCTTTCGCCATGCGCCGTATGCAGTATATCCCTCTCTCTGCCGACTGGGTAAAGGTCCCCGCGCCGGGGGTGATATTCTCCCAGGGGCTGCTCTCCCATATGTCGTGGGCCTCCGGGTATTCCTCGGCTATATTCCCCCAGGCCATGTCCTCCCAGACGCCCGTGGTTATCTCCCGCAGCGATATGCGCACATGGGTCCTGAGCCCGTGGTCAGCGGCTATCGGCTCCGCCGTGGCAAGCGCCCTGTAGGTCTCGCTGGAGTACACCGCGTCCACCGGGATATCCCTGAACCTTTTTCTCAGCGCCTCCACCTGGGCATAGCCCTTGGCCGTAACAAGAGCGTCCACCTGCGCCTGCGTCCTGCGGCAGGCATTCCCCTCCGACTCGCAATGGCGAATAAGATATACTTTTGC
>DBGBEC010000194.1:0-7982 GCA_048477415.1 Candidatus Limivicinus sp.
TGCTCATGAAGCTCTTTATGGAAAACCCGGGGAAGGCCATGTCCAGGGAGGACATCCTCTCCGCCGTCTGGGGCAGCGATTTCTCCGGCGAGCTCAAGACCGTGGACGTGAACATCCGCAGGCTCCGCATAAAAATAGAGTCCGACCCCAAAGAGCCGGAGTATCTCACCACCGTCTTGGGCTACGGCTATAAATGGGGCTATTGAGCCGCATGATTTTTCAGCATTTTTAAGGAAGTATAAGCAATGTTTAGAAATCTGAAGCTGCAGCTTCTTGTGTCCAGCCTTGCCGCCCTGGCCCTCGCCCTGCTGGGGGTGTGGTTCGTGACCAGGGGCTTTTCCGGCTGGGCCATCGCGGTATTGCTGCTGCTGTGCATATATCTCATCGTCCTGAACCTGTGGTTCTGGCGCTTTGTCTCCGGCCCTATAGAGGCGCTGACAGAATTTGCCGGGCGCATCGCCTCCGGCAGCTACGGCAGCCGGATAGAACACCGGGCTGACAACGAGCTTGGCCGGCTCACGGAAGAGATAAACAACATGTCGGAAAAGGTGGCCGTGGCGGAAAAGTCCAGGACAGAGTTTATCTCTCAGGTCTCCCACGAGCTGCGCACGCCTCTCACGGCCATAACCGGCTGGAGCGAGACCATCGCCTTTGACCCAGCCGTCCAGGGCGATTCCCTCCGTGGCATACACATCATCTCCAAGGAAGCCGAGCGGCTCACCGGAATGGTGTCGGAGCTTTTGGAGTTTACCCGGATACAGGACGGCCGCTTCAACCTGCGCATAGAGCTTATCGATATCGCCGCCGAGCTTGAGGACGCCCTCTTCACCTATGGCGAGCTCATGCGCCAGGCCGGCATGGAGATAAACTACAGCCCGCCCCCCGCCGAGATAGCCCTCATCCCCGGCGACCCGGAGCGGCTCAAGCAGGTGTTTTTGAACCTGCTTGACAACGCGGTCAACCACGGGGGAGAGGGGCAGAAGGTGGATGTGTCGATAAATGCCGAGGCGGACGGGGTCCACATAAGCATAAGGGACTATGGCCGGGGCATACCCAAGGCAGAGCTGCCCCATGTGAAGGAGAAGTTTTATAAAGGCAGCTCCAAAAACCGGGGCACGGGCATTGGCCTTGCCGTCTGCGACGAGATAATAAGCCGGCATAACGGCAGACTGGACATACAGAACGCCCCAGACGGGGGCTGCGCTGTCTCCATTCTGCTGCCGCTCAATTCAAATTAAGCTTTTTTAGGAGAGAACCATGCCAGAAAACAGCACATCCTGCAATTTCCGCACCTCGATCGGCGGTCAGGCCCTTATTGAGGGCATTCTCATGCGCGGCCCCAGAAAGCAGGCCATCGTCTGCCGCACGAAGGAGGGCCTTGTGGAGAAGACCGAGGAGCTTAAATTTATAAAAGACAAGTATCCGGTCCTGGGCCTGCCCTTTATCCGGGGCTGCGCCACCTTTCTTGATTCTATGGTAAAGGGCATGAAAGCGCTTAGCTATTCCGCGGAGCTCGTACCCCTTGAGGAGCAGGGCGAGCCGGACAAGCTTGACCTCTGGATAGAGAAGCATTTCCCCGCCGACAAGGCCCAGAAGCTTATTATCGGCACGGCGGTGGTGCTTGGTATCGCCCTGTCCCTGTTCCTGTTCATCTTCCTGCCGACCCTTATCGTGGGCTTTATAAAGCCCCTCACAGGGAGCTACATCATCAGAAATCTCTCAGAGGGTCTGGTGAAGATCCTTATCCTTCTTGTATATATGTGGCTGTGTACAAGGCTCGGCGATATAAAGCGGCTCTTTTCCTATCACGGGGCCGAGCATAAGACCATTTTCTGCTATGAGCACGGCAAAGCCCTCACCGTGGAGAACGTAAGGGGCGAGTCCCGCTTCCACCCCCGCTGCGGCACGAGCTTTCTGCTGGTGGTCATCCTGGTCAGCGTGCTCATAAACGCTCTTGTCAAGGTGGACAACAGCTTCGCCAGGATGGGCGTGCATCTGCTGCTCCTGCCGGTGGTGGTCGGCATAAGCTATGAGATAAACCGCTGGTGCGGCGGCCATGACAACGCCCTTTCAAGGCTCCTCTCCGCCCCGGGAAAATGGCTCCAGCGCATGACCACCAACGAGCCTGACGACGGCATGATAGAGTGCGCCATAAGGGCCATGGAGCTCGTTATCCCCGAGGATAAGGGCAGCGACGCCTGGGGTGCCTGAAAAGATCAGGCGGAACGGAGGACAAAGTGAAGACATATAACGACATCTATCTCGCCGCGAGGAATGTTCTGCGGCAATACGGGGTGGAGGGCTGCAATCTGGAGGCGAAGCTCCTTGTGGCCCGGGCCGCCGGGAAGACCATGGCCCAGCTCATGCGGGACATAAACCTCTATACCACCGAGGGGGTGGAGAACACCGTGCTCGACTACACGGCCCGCCGCCTCAGGGGCGAGCCGGTGGCCTATATAACCGGCGTGTGGGAGTTTTACGGCCTGCCCATGCATGTGAGCCCCGACGTGCTGATTCCCCGGATGGACACAGAGGTCCTGGTGGACGCGGCCAAGGCCCTGCTCACCGGCCACAAGATGGACGCCAGAATCCTGGATCTCTGCTGCGGCAGCGGCTGTATAAGCTGCGCGCTGGGCCATGAGCTCCCCGCCACAAAGCTTGTGGCCGTGGACATAAGCGCCAGCGCCCTGGAGATCTGCCGGAAGAACCTGGCCCAGAACCGGCTCAGCTCCCGGGTGATATGCATGCAGGCCGACGCGATGAGTTCCCCGCCTCTGGGCATCGGCCAGTTTGACATGATAGTTTCAAACCCGCCCTACATCCCCAGCGCCGAGATAATGACGCTGGACAGCTCCGTCCGTGACTATGAGCCTATATGGGCTCTGGACGGCGGCGAGGACGGCCTGCGCTTTTACAAAGCCATAATAAAATACTGGAAATCCCTGCTCCGTCCCGGCGGCTTCCTGCTCTTTGAAGTAGGAGAGGGCCAGGCGGAGGCGGTGAAAGAGATGATCCTCTCCGCAGGCTTCAGCCGGGCGGAGACCAGGAAAGACTCCATCGGTGTTGACAGAGTCGTGATAGGTAAAATGTGAGATACAAGGAGAGAGACCATGGCTGAGAAGAAAAAAGTTCCCATAATAAGCGCCGCCCCCGTGGGCGACAAGAAAAAGGCCCTGGAGACGGCCATTGCGAAAATTGAAAAGGATTACGGCAAGGGCACCATAATGCGCCTGGGCGACGATATCCCCGTGAACGTGGGCACCCTGTCCACGGGCTCTCTGTCCCTGGACCTGGCCCTTGGCATCGGCGGCATACCCAGAGGCCGCATAATCGAGATATACGGGCCCGAGTCCTCCGGTAAGACCACACTTGCCCTCCACGTTGTTGCCTCCGCCCAGAAAAACGGCGGGGACGCGGCCTATATCGACGTGGAACACGCCCTCGAACCGGCCTATGCCCGGGCTCTGGGCGTGGATATAGACAGCCTGCTCATCTCCCAGCCCGATACCGGCGAGCAGGCCCTGGACATTGCCGAGTCACTGGTCCGCTCCGGCGCTATCGACATCGTCGTCATCGACTCGGTGGCGGCGCTTATCCCCCGGGCCGAGCTTGAGGGCGAGGTGGGAGACACTGTCGTGGGCGCTCTGGCGCGGCTCATGTCCCAGGCCATGCGCCGCCTGGCCGGGGCCATCTCCAAAAATAACTGCACCGTCATATTCATAAACCAGCTCCGCCAGAAGATCGGCACCGTCTACGGCAATCCCGAGACCACCTCCGGCGGCCTTGCCCTGAAGTATTATTCTTCCGTCCGCATAGACGTGCGCCGCATAGAGACTCTTAAGTCCGGCGGCGAGATGATAGGCAACCGGACCCGGGCCAAGGTGGTGAAAAACAAGGTGGCCCCTCCCTTCAGAGAGGCCGAGTTCGACATCATGTACGGCGAGGGCATATCCCGGGTGGGCGAGATAATCGACCTTGGCGTGAAGCTGGAGATAATAGACAAGGCCGGCGCCTGGTACACCTGCAACGGCCAGCGCCTTCAGGGCAAGGACGCCGTGAAGGAATACCTGAACGCCAATCCCGAGGCCTGCGAGGCCATCGAGAAGGAGATCCGCGAGAATTCCACCAAGCTCATGACGCCCCAGTCGCTCAAGGCCGCCCGGGTCTCCGGCCGCGCCGTGGACGTGACCGCCTCAGACTTTGAAGAGGATTGAGCATGACAGTGGCCGCCATCCGGCAGAGCTCTCCGGGCAGGCTCACCGTCATCCTTGAAGACGGCGAGGAGATAAAAAGCAGTCTTGCCGTTGTGACGGAGCTGCGCCTTTTCAGCGGCAAGGAGCTGGACGGGGAGGCCCTGGCCGAGCTGCGGAGGCTCTCCTGCCGCTCTCTGGCCCGGGACAAGGCCATCGAGCTTTTATCACGCCGGCTCATGTCCCGCCGTGAACTGAAGGAAAAGCTCATCCAGAAGGGCCAGGACGAGGATACGGCGGAGTTCTGCGCCGCCTGGCTTGAGGCAAACGGCTTTATAAACGATGAAAACTATGCCGCCGCCCTGGTGCGCCACTATGCCGCCAAGGGCTATGGCCAAGGCCGTATAAGGGGCGAATTCAGCCGCAGGGGAGTGCCCAGGGAGCTCTGGGACGCCGCCCTGGAGGCCATGCCCGAAAATGAGGACAAGCTCGACAAATTCATCTCCTCCCGGCTTACGGATCCGGAGGACAGAGACCAGATACGAAAGATAAGCAGCGCCCTGTACCGCCGGGGCTATTCCTGGGAGGAGATCCGCTCCGCCCTGCGGCGGCACCAGGCCCAGGCTGAGGATTATTGATGGAAAACACTTTTGCGATGATTTCTCTTGGCTGTGCCAAGAACCTTGTAAACAGCGAGCAGATGCTCTATCTTATGGACGAGGCCGGCTTCAGGCTGGTGCCGGACCCGGATGGGGCGGAGCTTGCCATTGTGAACACCTGCGGCTTCATCGACGCGGCAAAGAGCGAGGCTATAGACAACATCCTGGAGCTGGCGGAGCTGAAGCGCCGGGGCAGGCTGGGCGGTCTCATCGTGACGGGCTGCCTTGCGGAACGGTATAAAGGCTCCATTTTGGATGAGCTGCCGGAGATAGACGCCGTTCTGGGCGTGGGGAGCTTCGGCGATATCGCAGAGGCGGCGAAAGCAGTTGCCGACGGCGGCGGAATAAGCCGCTTTGCCGCGAACAGCGCCCCCATTGACGAAATACCCAGGCTGATATCCACCGGCCCCTCCTGGGCCTATCTGCGCATCGCCGAAGGCTGCAATAACTTCTGCGCCTTCTGCGCGATCCCATATATACGGGGGCGCTACCGCTCCCGCCCCATGGAGAACATCCTGGAAGAGGCCAGGGAGCTTGCCCGGCACGGGATAAAAGAGCTTATAGTCATCGCCCAGGACGTCACCCGCTATGGCAGCGATATATACGGCGAAAGACGCCTGGCCCGGCTGTGCCGTGAGCTTTCAAAGATCGACGGCATAGAATGGATACGGCTCCATTATCTCTACCCCGACCAGTTCGACGATGAACTTATCGACGAGATAGCCGGAAATGAAAAGATAGTCAAATATCTGGATATTCCCATCCAGCATATCAATGACCGTATCCTGAAGGCCATGAACCGCCGGGGCAGCGGGGACGAGATACGCATTCTGTTCAAAAAGCTCCGGGAAAGGATACCCGGCCTTGTGCTGCGCACCAGCCTTATCTCCGGCCTCCCCGGCGAGGGCGAGGCAGAGTTTGAAGAGCTCTGCGCCTTCCTTCGCCAGGCCAGGATAGAGCGGGTGGGGGTCTTTCCCTTCTCCCCCGAGGAGGGCACGCCCGCTGCGGCCATGGACCATGTGGACGAGGAGGAGGCCCGCCGCCGGGCCGAGCTGATAATGGAGCTCCAGGCCCCCATTATGGACGATTTCTGCAAGGCCTTCATCGGCCGCGAGCTGCAAGTCCTCTGCGAGACCACAGACAGCGAGACCGGACAGAAAACCGGCCGCTCCTATGCCGACTCTCCGGATATTGACGGCCAGGTCTGCTTCTGCGGCTCCTGCCCTGAGGGCGACTTTGCCCGGGTGCTCATAAGCTCTGCGGAAGACGGCATACTCTACGGCGAAGAAGTCTTATAATATGTTGCGCCATTAAGGCAGAACGGAGAAAGATATGACAACAGCCAATAAGATCACTATACTCCGGGTGGTTCTCATCCCGGTTTTCCTGCTGCTGGCCTACACAGACCATATGTACTGGGCCCTCGCGGTTTACATAATTGCCTGCCTGTCCGACATGGTGGACGGCTACATAGCCAGACATTATGACCAGATCTCAAACTTCGGCAAGTTTGCCGACCCGCTCGCGGATAAGATGCTGGTGCTGTCGGCAATGTGCTTTTTTGTTGAGAACGGGCAGATGCCCGGCTGGGTCGTGGCGATCGTCCTCTTCAGGGAGTTTGCCGTCTCCGGCCTGCGGCTTATCGCTGTAGAGCGCAGCCGCGTCATCGCCGCGGCCTGGTCCGGCAAGATAAAGACCGCCTGTACCATGGCCGGACTTGCGGCCATGCTGCTCTTCCCGGATCAGGCGACGGTCAGCCTGGTTTGCAGCGCCGTCATTTTGATAACCACGGTATACTCCGGCGTTGAATACTTCTGGGTAAACAAAGATGTGTTCAAGGACCTTGATTAAGGAGAGGATCATATGAAGCTTTATAACTCAGCCAGCAGAAAGAAAGAGGACTTTGTCCCCAACGACCCCGAGCTTGTGAAGATGTACACCTGCGGCCCCACGGTGTATCACTTTGCCCATATAGGCAACCTCCGCTCTTACATCATGGAGGACGTGCTTGAAAAATATCTGCGCTACGCCGGATATAACGTGAAGCGGGTCATGAATATAACCGACGTGGGCCACCTGACCTCTGACGCGGACGAGGGAGAGGACAAGATGCTCAAGGGCGCCAAGCGCGAGCATAAAAGCGTGATGGAGATCGCCCAATTCTATACTGACGCTTTCTTTTCAGACTGCGCCCGGCTCAATATCAAGACCCCCGACGTGGTGGAGCCCGCGACCAACTGTGTGGATGAATATATCAAAATAATCTCCCGCCTTATGGATACCGGCTATGCCTATTTCGCCGGCGGCAACGTGTATTTTGACACCTCGAAGCTGGAGCGCTATTTCGTTTTCAACGATTTCTCCGCCGAGGATCTGGACGTGGGCGTCCGCGAGGGTGTGGAGGAGGACACGAACAAGCGCAATAAAAACGACTTTGTCCTCTGGTTCACCAAGTCCAAGTTCGAGGATCAGGCCCTTAAATGGGACTCTCCCTGGGGTGTGGGCTATCCCGGCTGGCACATCGAGTGCTCCGGCATATCCATGAAGCACCTGGGCGAGGACCTGGACATCCACTGCGGCGGAATTGACAACGCCTTCCCCCACCATACCAACGAAATTGCCCAGTCTGAGGCCTATTTGGGCCATAAATGGTGCAATTATTGGATGCATGTCCTCCACCTGAACACAAACTCCGGGAAAATGAGCAAATCCAGCGGCGAGTTTCTTACGGTCTCCCTGCTTGAGAGCAAGGGCTATGACCCCCTGGCCTACAGGCTTTTCTGCCTCCAGAGCCATTACAGAAAGTCGCTGGTGTTTACCTGGGAGAACCTGGATAACGCCCAGGTCACATATAATAAGCTCATAAGCCGTATCGCCGCCCTGAACCCCGGCGGAGAAGTGGATGAGGAGGTTTTCCAGTCCCTGAAGGAGAAATTCTCCGCCGCCCTTGGCAACGACCTCAATACCTCCCTGGCCGTCACCGCCCTCTATGACGCGCTGAAGGCCAACACGAACGACGCCACGAAGCTTGCCCTTCTGGCGGATTTTGACCGGGTGCTCAGCCTGAGCCTTATGGAAAAGGCGGATAAAAAGCGCCTTGAGCTTAAACAGCAGACTGCCTCCGCCGGTCAGT
>DBGBEC010000195.1:0-7550 GCA_048477415.1 Candidatus Limivicinus sp.
TATATATACCATAAAAGCAGACGGCTATGGCGGAATGAAAATAATCAGTGTAAAAAAAATAAGGAGCAGAAAATGAATAAAACAGACCAGCTTGAAGAAATGTTAAGGTCTTTTATCTGTGAAGTAGAGGACCTTTGCGAGACAGTTAGAGAAGAAGACGTTGAAGCTGCGCTCACTTGTGCAGAGGCTGACGATATGGTGGAAGAATACATTGAATATATCAAAAATCACCCTCAAATGCGTTTTTGGGATATCTTAAGCCTCGTAAAGCCGGGAATTGACCCGGATGTAGACATGGAAGACCTAATGACTTAAAACAAAATAAACAAACAAAAAAGCACGATGTTTTAAACACCGTGCTTTTGTTATGCCCATTTTGGGCATGAAAGGAGGTGAAGAAATGGAGATTGAGATAAGAGCGGAAGGGGTACGGATATCTGGATATGTAAACGCGACCGAAAAGAAAAGCCGACCGGTGATAAGCCCCCACGGCAGGGTGACAGAAGAGATAGAGCCCGGAGCCTTTGAGCGAGCTATAGAGCGGGCGGGAAACATCACCCTTACTGTTGACCATGACGCGAGCAGGGTATATGCCGAGACACAAAACAACAGCCTTAAGCTCTATGAGGACAACATCGGACTGCACGCGGACGCGCTGATAACTGATCCAGACATGGCGGAGACAGCAAAAAAGGGCAGGATACGGGGGTGGTCCTTTGGCATGGCAAATGTGGTAGACGCGATAGAGCAGCGAGCGGGAGAGCTGCCGCTGCGAAGGGTGAAGGAGCTTGACCTGGATCACATCACGCTTGTAGTCAACAAGATACCGGTATATTCGGCCACATCCGTTGAGGTAAGAGCCGGGGAGGAGCTGGAGCTGGAGACCAGATCCAGCGAGGTAACGCCGCATATCACGGCGGCAACGCCGTCTTATGACAATTCCGCGTTCGCGGAAAGAATAAAAAACATAAAAACAGGAGGTAATATGAGCAAACTTAAAGCACTGAGCGAAAAAAGAGAAGAGCTCCAGAACCAGATGGAGGAGCTCGTGAGCACGGCGGATACAGAGGAGCGGGCGCTCACAGAGGAGGAGACCGCCAGCTTTGACCGGGCGGAAAAGGAGATCCGGGCGATCGATGAGACCATAGCCCGAGCGGAAAGGGCGGAAAAGACCGAAAGGATACCGGCAAGAAACAGCAGAGAGGAGCGGGCCGCCGCCGAGGAAAAGGAATTTGCGGATTATGTCCTGGGCCGCGTGAGCGAGATCCGCGCCGGAGAGCAGAACATCAGCATGGCAAACAACGGGGCTATCATCCCCACGACCATTGCCAACCGGATAATAAAGGAGGTGAAGGACCGTTGCCCCATACTCCAGAACGCTACCGTATACAACGTCAAGGGCAACCTCAAGGTGCCGGTCTGGGGCAAGGCAAACACCAGCCACGACATAAAAGTCGGCTATCAGAAGGAGTTTACCGAGATAACGGCGGACGCAGGACAGTTCACCAGCATTGACCTGGGGGGCTATCTGGCCGGAGCGCTTACCCTTATTGGCCGGAGCGTGGAGAACAACGGCAGCTTTTCTGTGGTTGATTTTATCATAACTCAGATGGCCGAGGAGATAGCCGCGTGGATAGAGGGCGAGCTTCTCAATGGCAGCGGCAGCAGCGCAGCCCAGGGGGCCCTCAAAACCACCAACGTGATGACGGCGGCAGCCTCCGGGGCAATAAGCGCGGACGAGCTGATAGCTCTCCAGGCACAGGTCAAGCAGGTGTATCAGGCCCGGGCCTGCTGGACAATGCACCCTGATACATATACCGCCCTAAAAAAGCTTAAAGACCTCAACGGGCGCTATCTGCTCCAGGACGATATCAGCAGCGATATCCCCTACCGCCTGCTTGGTAAGCCTGTGTATCTCTCGGACAATATGCCAAAGCTGGAGGCCAGTGCCACTGCCGTGCTCTATGGAGACTACAGTGGGCTAAGCGTGAATTTCCGCGAAAACATCGCGATCGAGGTGCTCCGCGAAAAGTACGCGACGCAGCACGCAATAGGCGTTGTGAGCTGGTTTGAGTTTGACGCCAAGGTCACGGATAACCAAAAGCTCGCGACGCTAAAAATGGCGGCGGCCACTGGCGGCTGATAAAGGAGAGGGAGAGGCGGCTTTCGCCGTCTCTCCGCCATGGAGGGGCAAATGAAAATAAGCGAAATAACGCCGACGGTAGTAACAGACTTTTTGAGAATAGAACCGGAGGACGCTGACACAAAGCTTATAGAGGCCATACAGGCGGCGGCTCTGTCTTATATCGCCGGACACACGGGCATTGCACCGAGCCCAGCCGCCCCGGGAGAGGAGAGCCTGGACGACTACGAAGACCTTAGTATTGCCTATCTTGTGCTTTGCCAAGATATGTATGACAGCCGCACAATGTACCCAGACGCCAAATACGCCAACGCCGCCAATAAAACTGTTGACAGCATTCTCGCATTGCGGAGGAGGAATTTGCTTTGACGATAAACCCCGGAGAATTTGACAAACGGATACAAATCGCAAAGCAGACAAAAACAGAGGACGCTGACGGCTACGGCGTAGAAAGCCCGGAGGTCATACACAGCGCCTGGGCCAAATTTACCCGAGTGAACGCCACGGAGCTCTATCGCAACAAAGCAGATTTTACGATCGTCGAGGTCCGCTTTTTGATACGTCACACCAAAAAGAAAATTGACCGCAAGATGGTGGTGCTTTACAAAGGGGAGGTCTATGAAATCAAGTATGTCAACAACTATGGCGATAAAAAGGAGCTGATAGAGATATGGGCGGAGCTTACCAGCCAAAAAGCGGAGATTTGAGCGTTAATGAGCTTATCCGGGCGGCGGTGCTCCCTATCGTGCCAATATGCGAGCCAGATCAGTACAGGGGAGCTGAGCGGGAGTATACCACCTTTAATTACACAGAGCTGGCCGGTCTTGTGGGAGATGATGATATTGAGGCTGTGGTGTATCTTGTGCAGCTCCATTGGTTTATACCCAGGGGCATAAACCCTCTGAGCAAAAAGCGCAGGCTGCGGGCGGCGCTGATCGACGCGGGATTTACCGCTCCAGAGATAATCAACGACACGGACGAGGACGGACAACACTATGTTTTTGAGTGTCAATATGCGGGAGGGGCTTAGATGGCAAAGTTTACGGTACACGGCTTTGACGAGCTGTCCGCCGCGTTTAAAAAGGCATACCCGATACCGGAGGAGACCACAACAAAAATGCTCAAGAGCATGGGTCAGAAAACAAAGCAAGCCATTGAGAGGACGGCGGCCTCTATGCTCCAGGGCGTATTTGCAACGGGCACTACACAGAGGGTAATGAGGGTAAACAAGCCCGAACTCACCGATACCGGCGGCAGTGTTACCGTGACCTTCAGCGGCAGCCGGGAGCGGGGCAAGACCAAGACCCGCAACGCGGAGATAGCGTATATAAACGAGTTTGGCAAAAAAGGTCAGGCCGCCCGGCCTTTTGTAAAAACCGCAAAAGAGCAGGACGCTGAAAAAATAAATCAGGCCGGAGCAGATGTGTTTTACAGCTGGCTGGATAAGACCGGCCTATAAAAACAAGGAGGATAAAAAATGGCAAAATATGGAGCCAGATATATGAGGTGGGCACCCTTCGCCGAGACAAATCCGGAGCCGGATAACAGCCTGCCGAATTATGGGACGGCGCTTAGCATGGCGAAGCTCGTAAAGGTCACGGACGCGCCCACTTATGCTGAAGCAAAGCAGTATGGAGATGACGAGCTCGCGGAATATGTAAGCGAATTTACAGAAAACCCGGTGGATGTGGAGACGACCGACCTGTCAAATGATACAGCGGCGGCGATCTATGGCGCGAAAATAGATGAGACGAGCAAAGAGCTCAGCTTTGACGCGGACGACAACGCCCCCTATGGAGGCTTTGGCTTTATCAGCCTTAAAATGGTTGAGGGCAAAAAAAGCTTTGTGGGCATTTTTTACCCCAAGCTCAAGGCCCAGCCCCAGGGTGAGGAGTTTAACACCAAGGGGGACAGCATTACATTCGCTACCGCAAAAATGCATTTTGTAGGATCACCGGCAAAAAACGGAGTGTGGAAAGTAATATCTGAGGACTTTTCTACGCTTGACGCCGCTAAAACCTGGGTAGATGGCAAGCTTAGCCCAACGACTGGGGCGTGACCACAAAAAGGAGGCGGCGGGGGGAGACCTCCGCCGAAGATCATATGATAAAATTTGATTTTCGCGGCATAAGCTATAGCCTTTATCTCAGCGGCCTTGGGCTTTACGAGTGTTACGACCATTTTGGCGGAGACAAAAGCCTTATAGAGCTTATAGAGGGCGAGGGGAAAGAGACCTATCAAGCCGCTATATGGATGCTTTGCGAGTTTTCAAAGCAGGGGGAGCTCTACCGGAGATACATGGGCGAGGAGCCGGCGGAATATCTCAAATTGGGCCAGGTCATGGCTCTGGCCCAGCCCTGGGAATATCCGGAGATAAAAACGGCAGTGACCATGACGATATACGAGGGCTTTAAGCGGGAGCACCCGGGGCAGGAGGACACAGACCCCTGGCTTGCGGAGTTTGAGGCTGAAAAATCAAAAAAAAAAGAAGCAGCCGGGCGGAGTATATCCGGGCTCTTACGGGGCCCCTGGGGCTGGGGCTCAAGGAGGGGATGATGGAGCGGCCCGGCACAGTGCTGGACATGATCGAGATAGCGAGCGGGAGGGAGGATGAGGAGGACAAGTGGCGACCCGGACAATATCTGCAAAAATAACCGTTGAGGGCGAAAAAAAATTTAATGAACAGCTTTCGGCGATTAACCGCAATTTGCGCGCGATGAGCGCGGAGCTAAAGGCGGAAGAAGCAGCCTTCAGGGCAAATGGCGGCAGCCTAAAAAGCCTTAGCAACGCTTATCAGGCTCAGCAAAATATACTTGCCCAGCAAAAAGAAAAAGTAAGAGCGTTGGAGGAGGCGTATAGATCGCTTGACGCCGCAGGCAAGGGAAACTCACAGAGCGCCGATGATTACAGGCGTAAACTCAACCTGGCGAAGGCGGAAATGCACAACACAGAGGCCGCCATGAAAAAGACAAGGGCGGCCATGGACCAGCTGCGCAGCGGGGCGAAAAGCAGCGCCAAAGCCGTGGGGGAGCTGGGGACAAGCGCGGAGCAGGGCGCAAAGGGCATAGGCGTTATGGGCGTGGCGCTGGGCAATGTTTTGGCTAACTTAGGCCAGAGGGGCGTGCAGCTTTTAAAGGAGATCGGCCAGACCGGCATAAGCTACAATGCGCAGATGGAAAAATACAGCGTGGCGCTTACTACGGCCCTGGGCAACACAGAGGCCGCCGCCTCAGCGATCGAGGCCATACGCCAAGACGCCGCCGCTACACCTTACTCGATGGACGGGCTCGTCCAGGCAAACTCGCTGCTGATATCCACCGGGGAGAGCGCGGAGGAGGCCCGGGCGACCATCATGGCCCTGTCAAACGCCGTGTCGGCCACAGGCGGCGGCAATGACGAGCTTAACCGGATGGCCTTTAACTTGCAGCAGATAAAAAATACGGGCCAGGCCGCGACGGTGGACATAAAGCAATTTGCTATGGCTGGTATAGACATATATGGCGTTCTCGCTGACTACACCGGTAAAAGCACAGAAGAGGTCAAGGAGATGACCATAAGCTATCAAATGCTCTCAAAGGCTTTACAGGCGGCGGCCCAGGAGGGCGGAAGATATTTCGGCGCTAACGCCGCCCAGGCTGAGACGCTCAACGGCCAACTAAGCACGCTGGCGGATAACGCGAAAATGAAGCTTGGCGAGGCCTTTGAGGGCGTGAGCAATACGCTGAGAGACCGGCTCCTTCCGGCGGCAAATGAGTTTGTAAATGGGCTTGACATTGAAAAAATACTTGCTGACTTTGATAAATTATTAATAACAGCGGCTGCAGCGGGGGGCGCACTTGCTGCAATTAAAGCAGCAGCAAAAATAAACGATATGGCAAGTGATTTTCGCAATGTCGTATCAGCGTTAACGTCATATAGGATCGGCCTGGGAGCGACGGCAATAGCAGAAGCGGTATTAAACAAAGAACTTACAGTGTCACAAGTGATATATGGAACTCTGGGCGGCGCAATTGACTTGGCAACAGTAAAGCAATTAGCACTTAATGCAGCAACAACGGCTTTCCCGGGCGCGGCGGTTGTGGCAGCTATAACTGGCGTTATTGTGGGAATAAAAGCCCTTAACGATCAGGCGGCAGAAACAACAGATCAATTACTTGGGGATGTGTTAGAAAACAACAACATCGAAGAGGTTAAATCAAAGCTTGAAGAGCTTAGAGCAGAATATGCAAGAGTAGAAGCAGAATTTAATACCGCGTATAGTGAAGTTACATGGTTCGATGTAAAGGCGCTGGGCGATGCGGTAAGCGAAGCGGCGGAGCACTATGATACGCTTGTCGCAAAAGAACAGGAACACCAGGCCTATCTTGCGAGCGCTGAAGGAAAAACAGAGACCCTCACAAATTCGATGCAGGAGCTCATGATGGCGTATGAGGAGAGCTACAATGCAGCCCGCAGCAGCTTAGAAGGGCAATTTGACTTATTTGAGCAGGTGGGGCAGCAAGCTATCCTGTCAACAGATCAAATGATAGCCGGGATGAATTCGCAGGCTGAATATTATAATCAATATGCAGATAATCTTAACATGATACAGGGCTTGACCGGCGGAGCATTGGGATTTAATGAGGCGTTGGTAGCAAGCCTGAACGATGGATCTGCCCAATCGGTGCAGTACGCAGCCAGCCTTGTTGCAGGCTATCAAGAGGCCCTTGCCCAGGGAGAGGGAGCGGCTCAGACGTATATTGACAATATAAACGCCGCGTATGAGGGACAGCAGGCCGCTCTCGACAGCGCCGCCAAATCCATGGCAGAAAGCCAGACAAACTTTGATAAAGTAACGGCGGAATTGGCAGAGACAGCCGCCCAGATGCCGGAAGACATGAACCAGGCGGAGGAGATGAAGACTTCGGCCGATGAAACTATACAGGCATACATAGACGGGCTGAGCGAAAAGGAGGGGCCGCTTGTTGAGATGGCCTCCGCGCTTGGCGCGGCGGTAAGCGCGGCATTTAACAGCAATGTCAGCTTTGATCTGCCCGACGTTGGCGGCGCCGGCGGCGGATCCGACGGCTCCGGCGGAAGCTCCAACGCCGGGGGACGGTCAATGCAAAATTATGTTCCAGGATTTGCCACAGGGCTTGAGCGGGTACCCTATGATAACTTCTTGGCCCGGCTCCACAAGGATGAGATGGTGCTGACGGCCCGAGACGCGGAAATGATCCGCCGTGCGGGAGGCCGCGCCCAGAATGTGACCAACATCTATCTATACCCCCAGACTGTGGATGAGGGCACCATAGACTATATTTACAATCGCTTTAGTCTGCGCCTGGGCCAGGAGGTCTAAAATGAGAAAATTTTACCTGGAAAATGAGACGGGCGAAAGGAAAGCGCTCAACAGCGAGGAAGGGAT
>DBGBEC010000196.1:0-6279 GCA_048477415.1 Candidatus Limivicinus sp.
CTTCTTGAAAAAGGCGCTGAAGGAAAACGGCGTGGATGTGTTCACCTCCTCCACCGTCACCGAGATAAGCGCGGACTCTGTAAAGTTCAGAACGGCCGACGGGACGGAGAGAAGCGTGAAGGCCGACACCGTGGTGATGGCGGTGGGCGTGAAGGCTGACCTGAGCCTGTATGAGGAGCTGAAGAGCCTGGACTGCAAGCTGGTCCTCGCCGGGGACGCCCACGACATCAAGAACGGATACCGGAACATCCGCGAGGGCTTCGAGGCCGGATACGACATTTAAATATCCCCTGCGGGGCACTACATCGAATTTTGGAAAGGACCCTGTGAAATGGAAAAGACATATTCCTTTAAACGCTATGACTGGGCCGCCCAGAACGCCAGGTACACGGCCCTCGTAAAACCCCAGCATTTCGCCGTGGCTGTCAAGTTCATCCACTGTAAGGAGGAGCTGGAGGCCATTCCCGACGTCCGCCCCTTCACCAAGCCCGGCTATGCCTGCCGGGTGATAGGCCTGGCCTCCTTCCTCAACTATCCTGTGGCTCTCACCCGGGAACAGCAGGGCTTTTACTACTGTGCCGGGGCAAACGGCCTGGGCGAGAAGACCGCCGACTGGCTTGCGGGCGTCCCCATGGCCAGCGACCCCACCCGCTGGTTCAGGAGCCTTGAGGCCTCAAAGGCCCACACCGATGAGATGCTGAAGACCGCCCCCGACGGGCTCTATGCCATCGCCGCGGCCCCAATACACCTCAACGCCATACCGGAGCCCGATGCGATAGTCTGCCAGTTGGTCCCGGCCGCCGTATTCATGATGCTCTCCGGTCTTATCGAAAAGGACTATCAGTGTCTCAGCTTCCCCTTCATCGGCGAGTCCTCCTGCTGCGACACCTGGAACTATACCGCCAAGACCGGCAAGCCCGGCATTTCCCTCGGCTGCCGGGGCGACAAGACCCAGGGCCTGCTCCCAGACACCGAGATGCGCCTTTCCATGACTCCGGACGATTTTGAAAAGAGCCTTCAGGGCCTTGAGAGGCTGCGGGACAGCGGGATAAATTACCCCTGCTGCTGCAGCAAGGTCCCTCCTGAGCTGAAGTGATCATTACGCTCCGCCCCCCGGGGGCGGAGCGGGAAACAGAAAGGATAATAGCCTATGGGACTGGTTTATATCTTTCTATGCATCGTTTTGCTGGCAGTGCTGTGCATACTGGGGGTCCATGTCATTCTCTCCAGCGTGATATCCGCAGCGGTGCTGTGCTTACTTCTGGGCCTGCCCATTTACGACTCTATCATGGGCCCCATGATGGCGGGCTTTGGCAACTTCATCGCTACATACTTTGTGCTCATCCTGCTGGGGGGCTTTTTGTCCTCGGTCCTGGCCAGATCCGGCTCTACCGAGTCTATCGCCAGGGCCCTCTCGAAGGCCTTCGGCACCAAATACACCATGGTGGCCATTGTTTTCATCGGCGTTGTGCTGGGCCTGGGCGGTGTGAACATGTATGTGGCTTACTTCGCGGTCATGCCCATCGCCTTCAGCATGCTGCGCCGCGCGGACCTGCCCAGGCGGCTCTGGATAGGGGCCTGGGTGGCGGGCACCTCCACCTTCGCCATGACCGGGCCCTTCGTCCCCACCATGCAGAACGCCGTGGGGATAAAATTCCTGGGCACTACGGCGGCGGCTGGCTGGCAGGTGGGTCTTATCGGCTGGATACCCTTCGGGCTTTTGGTCATATACCACGAGTACCGGGCGGGAGTCCGGGCCAAGAAGAGGGGCGAGCATTTTATCGCCCGGCCTGACGACGTGTTCTATGACGACGCCAAGGACGAGAATCTGCCCCACTGGATCCTCCCGGTCATCCCCATCGTCCTGCTCATCCTGCTTATGAACATCTTCGCCTGGAAGATAGAGATCTGCCTGCTGATAGCCCTGGCTGTGGCGGTGCTCCTTCTGTGGAAATACATCCCCACGAAGGACGGGGGCATAGCGAAGATCGTCAGGGAGACCCTCTCCAATGTCTCCATCGCGGCGCTCACTCCGGCGGCCACCGTTGGCTTCGCGGCCCTTGTGACCAGCACAGAGGCCTTCGCCGGTCTTGCCAGCACCGCCATGGAGATGAACTGGGACCCCTTTATAACCTCCGCCGCCATTGCGGGTCTCGGCGCGTGCTTCTCCGGCTCCTGCGTGGCCGGTCTGTCCATCTCCTTCCCCACCTGCCTTCAGATGTTCGGCAACGCCGGACTTAATCTGGAGACGCTCCACCGGGTCGCCACCATCGGCGCGGGCACCATCGACTCTCTGCCCCACGCAGGCGCGCTGAACATGTATGCCCAGGTGGCCGGGGAGAAGATGAGGGACGTCTATTGGGACATTTTCTTCGTCTCAGTCCTCTGTCCCATAGGGGCCACGGCCTTTTCCATCATCGCCGCGTACCTGCTGGGCTTTGCCTATGTCTGATACATGAGAAGGGAGCCTTATACAATGGAAAAAAACATCCTTGACCTGAACCGCCGCCTTGAAAAAAACCTTCGCCCCACCACCACCGCCCTGGCGATGAAGTATGTGAAGACCGAGGAGGAGCTGGCCGCCATACCCAACCTGAACATCCTTGAAGACCCGGCCGGGGTGTGCACCGTTATCGGCCTTGCTACAGGCTTCTGCCGCACATTGGCCGTGAGGAAGGAAAAATGCAGCGTCTCCTGCGGCGGCGCAAACGGCGTGTGCGACGACAGAGAGGTCTTTCTCTCCGGCGTCCGCCTGGCCAGCGCCTATAAATGGCACAGCAATGTGGAGACCGCCCGAAAGCACATGGCCGCGGCCCAGCGCGACCTTCCCCCCGTGGGCTATGCGGCGCTGGCAGTGTCTCCCCTGGGCTCCGGGGATATAGCGGAGCCGGATGTGATCCTGCTGAATTTGGAGCCGGGGGCGGCCTTCCACCTTCTGGCCGGATATCAGCACAACGACTTTGACGAGATCAGCTTCAACTTCCGGGGCGAGTCCTCCTGTGCGGAGTGCTGGTGCCACACCTTTGTCACCGGCAAGCCCGGCATCTCCCTGGGCTGCCGGGGGGACAGGAGCTATGGCGCTCTCGCCTCCAACGAGATCCGCCTTTCCATGACCGCGGAGGACCTGGACAGGGCGCTGAAGGGCGTGGAGGATCTGGAGACCCACGGCATTTTCTATCCCTATTATCCCGGCCTCACCCTGGAGCTCCCGAAATGCGAATCCAAATGAAAAACACAAAATATTTTAACACGGAGGTAAAACATCATGGGTAGACTTGACGGAAAAGTAGCATTCATCACCGGCGCCAACTCCGGCGTGGGTCAGTGCGCGGTACAGACCTTCTTGAAGGAGGGGGCAAAGATAGCCGCCCTGGACAGGAAGGACGATTGGATATCCGGCTGGGCCGAGGAGAACAAGGAGAACGTTATATTCTTCAAGGTGGACCTCAAAAACGCCGATGAAGTGACCGCCGCCGTAAACAAGACCGTGGAGGTTTTCGGCAAACTGGACATCGTGTTCAACATCGCCGGCGTCCTTGACCACTTCCTGCCGGTGGGCGAATGCGATGACGCGCTAATGGAGGATGTTATGGGCTCCAACCTCTATGGCTGCTACAACACTACAAAGGCCGCTCTGCCCCATTTCCTCAAGCAGGGCAAGGGCAATATAATCAACATCGCCTCCATTGCCGGCTGGCACGGCTGGCGGGGCGGCACCGCCTACACCATGTCCAAGCACGGTGTTATCGGCCTTACGAAGAGCACAGCCTGGGTATATCTGCCCCAGGGTATCCGCTGCAACGCCATCTGCCCCTCCGGCATCAACACCCCCATGCTCAACGCCGGCCACATCGAGGCGGCCAAGCAGTCAAAGATGGGCTATGAGCGCTATCTCATGATAAAACCCCTGAAGCCCTGGAACGCCGAGCCCATAGACATCGTAAATGTGGGCCTCTTCCTGGCTACCGATGAATCCCGGGCCATAAACGGCGCGGAGATACACGTGGACCAGGGCAATAGCTGCGCCTGAGCGCTGAGCTTCTCCTCCCGCTCAAAAAATCGAACCGGCATGTTTTCCGCGGCGGCCTGTACGTCGCGGAAAACTATTCTCTTGGATATGAGGATGAAATATGTTATACTGCCCCTTGTCCGGTATGGCTGAGGGCCCTCAGCTGCACCGGAAAATTACGCCCACTGACTGAAAGGCAAAGATATGAAGACGATAAGCAAAAAAGAAAAGATCCTTTTCCTCGGAGCTGTGGCTCTGTTTTGGTTCTCCCAGTATGTTTTTATCCCGGGCTTTACCCCCTATCTGACCTCCACCCTGGCTATCCCGGCCTCCAGCGCGGGCGTGATCGTGGGGGCCTACGGCCTTATCCAGTCGCTGCTGAGGATACCGGTCGGCCTTGCGGGCAGCAGGCCCGGCGGCAGCAGGCTGATAATGATATCCGGCTGCGTGGCTCTGGGACTTGCGGCGGTGCTGCTCATACTGTTCAAAACAGAGGGTCTGCTCTGGCTCTCCAGGGCCCTGTCCGGTGTGGGCGCGGCCACCTGGGTCTGCTTTACGGTCTATTTCAGCAACAATTTTGGTTCCGGCGGAAAGCGCTCCATGGGCGCGATGGTGGGGGCAAACAATTTTGGCATGATGCTGGCCTATATTTTTTCCGCCCTGCTCAGCGACAGGCTTGGCATAAAGTTTTTGTTCTCGCTCAGTATCGCCGCGTCCATCGGAGCAATGGCGCTTTTGTTCCTTCTCTTCTCCTGCATGGAAAAGCAGGCGGCCCCGGCCCCCCGCATAGGGCTGGGCGATCTCAAAAAGATCCTTTCCAGCAGGAGCCTGTGGAGGAGCTCCGGCTTCACGGCCCTGTCCCAGTTCATATCCTTTGCCACAATGATCTCATTCTCCGCAAGCTACGCGGCCTCCATCGGCTGCTCCGGGGCCGAGATCGGGGCCATATCCATCATGAACACGGCGGCGGGTCTCATCGCCTCCTCCCTAATAGCCGCCGGTCATTTTGACAGAACGCCCAGAAAGGCTCTGCTCGGCTTCGGCTTCACGGCGCTGTTTTTATACTGCGTGCTGCTGCCGAAGTGCACGGGGATATTGGGCCTGCTCGTTTTGCAGTTTATCGGCGGGCTGGGCCGTAATTTTATAATGACCACCCAGATGGCAGACGCCATTTCAGACCTCTCTCCCCAGCTTAGATCCACCGCCATGGGCATATTCCAGAGCATTTACGGCCTGGGCATGACTCTTGGCCCCGTGTTCATGGGCGGAGTTCTTGAAAGAAGCGGAGCCTACGCGCCGGCCTATGGGATCATGGCCCTTATATGCCTGCTCAGTGCGGGTCTTTCCCTGCTGATCAAAATGAATAAGGCGTGAATAAAGCTTCAAATCCCTAAATCTATTGCAATAAGTTTTTAGATTTGTTATATTATAGGGGAGTTAGCCCGGTTTTTCTATGTTTTACTGCCGAAATGGAGATAACTGAACCATGGATGTCGTTGAAAAAATTCATAAGCTCACACCCAGACAGCAAAAGTCCAAACAGACCAAGGAAAAAATATACCGTACCGCGGCCAAAATGCTTGCAAAATATGAATTCAACAGCATCACTGTTCGCAACATCTGCGTAGAGGCTAACGTTTCAACGGGTACCTTTTATCATTTTTTCAACTCCAAGGAAGATCTGTGGACATACTTTCTTTCCGACGGTCTGGAAGAATACGCCAAGGACCGCGAACCGAAATACAAGGGCGACATCTCCGCTTATATCATGGACGTGTATGCCCTGTATCTGAGCTATTGCCTCAACATGGGCGTTGAGTTTCTGGCCCACTACTACTCCGGCACCAACAGGCAGCTCTCCAGGAGCTATGACGGCGCGGATATGCGCCCGGTATCCGTGTGGATAAGAGCCGGGATCGAGCAGGCCAAGCTTGAGGGCGACCTGCCCCGGGCCGTCGACACAGAGGGGCTTATACACGATGTGTGCGTGATAATAAAAGGCTGTATCTTTGAATGGTGCGTCAGCGAGGGCAATTTTGACCTTATCTCATACTCTGTGGATCTGATAGCCCGCTATATGCGGGGCCTGCTCCACTTTGCCCGGGAAGACGAAAAGAAGGCCCCGGCTGCGGAATAGGCCGGCCCGGGCCTCGTCCCTCCTCCTCTGACGGTATTATCTTCAACAAACGCAAGCAGACCCCTCCGGGTTTTTGAAGCCAGGAGGGGTCTGCTCAGCTTGTCAAAAAAGGCCGGTGGCCTTTTTTGACAAG
>DBGBEC010000197.1:0-2647 GCA_048477415.1 Candidatus Limivicinus sp.
CGATATCCGCCCCGGTTATAAGGCGCACCCGCTCCGCCATGGCGGCGGCCACCTGGCTGCTGACAGCGCCCTTCTCCTCGATAAGCTCCGGGTCTATCTGAAGGAGCCGGGCCTTGGCCTGGTTCGTATAGGTGACGACGCCGCCCAGGAACACTGCGCTGGCCCCCGGAATGTCCGTAAAGCGCTTTGACACCTCGCCGCCGGTGCAGCTCTCCGCCGCGGCAAAGCACATGCCGCGCTCGCGCAGCAGCTCTATCACCCGCTCCTCCACGCACTCGATGTCGATACCATATACATAGTCGCCAAGCCTGGCGCAGACACGCTCCATCACAGGGCTTATCATGGCCTCTGCCTCTTCCTGGCTCCCGGCCTTCGCGGTTATCTGCAAAAGGCAGTCGCACTCCTTGGCATAGGGGGCCATGCTGGGGTTTGTCATGGCGTTCATCTCGTCCCGGAACATGTCGTCCACGGCGCTCTCGCCGATGCCGAATATACGCACCGAGTGGGAGACTATCTGCTGGTCCGAGAGCTTTTTCAGATATGGTATGGCGCAGTTTTCAAACATGGGGCCGCACTCTTTGGGAGGGCCCGGGAGCATTATCACGATCTTCCCGTCCCTCTCGAAGGCACAGCCCGGGGCCGTGCCCCAGTTGTTGTGGAAGACCGTGCAGCCCTCCGGCAGCAGAGCCTGCTGGAAATTATTCTCCGTGAAGTGCCTGCCGCCCTTTATATATTCATACAGCCTGGCATACTCGGTCTGGTCCCGCACAAGCTTCAGGCCGAAGGCCTTGGCCAATATCTGCTTTGTAAGGTCGTCGCAGGTGGGGCCCAGGCCGCCGGTGGTGACGATGATGTCCGCCCGCTCCTTGGCCACGGCCACACAGGCCTCTATCCGCTGGGGATTATCTCCCACTACGGTGTGGTAGCGCACATTTATCCCTATGCGGGAGAGCTGCTCGGATATATCCCGGGAGTCGGTGTTGGTGACATGGCCCAGCAGAAGCTCTGTTCCCACAGAGATTATTTCGGTATCATATGTTCTGTTCATCCTGGCTCACACTTATCCTCTCTATGCCCTGAAGGGCTTCCTCTACAAGGCTCTGTACGTCGAGCGCGCTCTCCGCCGCCTCCACATCGGCTATTTTGGGCCGGGTCCTGGGGTGGCGGGGGGTGAAGACGGTGCAGCAGTCCTCATAGGGCAGGATGGAGGTCTCGAAGCTGCCTATCTTCCGGGCTATGCCGATTATCTCCTCCTTGTCCATGCCGATAAGGGGCTGGAGCACGGGCAGGTCGATAACGGCCTGGGTGGAGGCCATGGCCTCCATGGTCTGGCTTGCCACCTGGCCCAGATTCTCCCCGGTGACGATGGCGGAGGCCCCGTTGTCAAGGGCCACACGCTGGGCGATGCGCATCATGAAGCGGCGCATTATCAGGGTGAAATACTCCTCGGGGCACTTGTCCCGTATCTCCTCCTGGATGTGGGTAAAGGGCACGACTTCCAGACACATCCGCCCGCAGTAGTCTGTGAGCAGCCGGGCCAGGTCTATGACCTTGTCCTTGGCCTGCTGGGAGGTATAGGGGAAGGAGAAAAAGTGCAGCGGCACAAGGCGCACACCCCGCTTGGCTATCATATAGCTGGAGACGGGGCTGTCTATCCCGCCGGAGAGCAGGCTGACCGCCACGCCGTTGGAGCCCACGGGCATGCCCCCCGCGCCCTGCACCGGCGCGGCGTGGACATAGGCGGCCAGGTCCCGAACCTCTATATGTACAGTGAGTTCCGGGGCGTGCACGTCCACCGCTGTGGCGGGATAGGCGTCCTGAAGAGCCCCGCCCACATACTGGCTCAGCTCTATGCTGGTCATGGGGAAGCTCTTGTCGCTGCGCTTTGACTCTACCTTGAAGCTTTTGGCCTGCTCCATGTCCTGGCGGAGATATTCCACCGCCAGGGCGGCGATGGCGTCTTTATCCTTCGCGCAGGCGGCGGCCCGGCTGAGCTTTATCACGCCGAAAAGCTTTTTCATGGCTTCAAAGGCGGCGTCCATATCCGCCCCCTCCTCCTCGGCCTCAACATAGACCGTGGACTGAAGGCAGTAGACCTTGAATTTACCTATGGGGGCGAGCTTGCGGCGGGCGTTGGCCATGAGGCGCTGCTCAAAAGAGCGGCGGTTGAGCCCCTTCAGCACGATCTCGCCAAGCTTTAAAAGTATTATATCGTTCATTTCCTGTCTCCATTCTGCCGGAAAACCGGCCCGCTGCGGGATAAGCGCCCTTTAAAAACAGCCCTGCCGCCGGAAAAAGCGGCAAAAGTCACAAAGCAGCGCCTACGGGGCTGAATTATATCACTTCCGCCCCAAAAACGCAATCAAAATCAGCGGCCGCTAAAGGGTCGGCCGCTCCGCCGGGCCCGGCGCGACGACAGACCAAGGCTCCCCCGCTTCCCGCCTGGTTTCAAGCGGGGATAAGGGGGAGCCTCGGCGCTTTCAATCGCCCTCTATCATCCTGTAGCCCACGCCTACCTCGGTGAAGATATACCTGGGCTCGGCGGGGTTTTTCTCTATCTTCCGCCGGATGTTTGCCATGTTTACCCGAAGGATCTGGTTGTTGCCCTTGCTCTGGGGGCCCCAGAGCTCCTTCATGATGAAATCGT
>DBGBEC010000198.1:0-5715 GCA_048477415.1 Candidatus Limivicinus sp.
TGTCCAGTATCAGCCCCTCATACTCCAAGGTGTCGCCCTGGGGAGAGAGCCTGGCCCTGAGCCCGGATATTATCTCCGGCTCGATAACGGTGACGGTCTCGCCCTGGCTGTCCCGGGCGTAGCCCAGGCTGAAATCCAGGCTCCTGTCCTCATACTGGAAGTTCAGCGCCGCCCGGAAGGACAAGGCCTCCCGCGCCGCAAGCTCCTGGGAAAAATCTTCAAATTCCTTTTTCGCGGCCCTCTCCCCGCAGCCGCTGAGCAGCAGACAGAGGACAAGCAGCGGCAGGCATAAACGTTTCATAGGCTCCTCCACAAATGTTTATGCTCTACCATATGCGCCTTGGCCTATTATAATCACTGCAAAGCCCATAGTCAAACCCCGGAAAAGCTTTTCGGCGGAATTATTGAAAATTTGCTCTTGCCAAGCGGGCATAATTGTGATAGCATGATTGGGCTGTGAACGGGAAAATAGCGTTTACGGCGGCTGTCAGAGAATGGAGGCCACCGGCTGTA
Organism: Candidatus Limivicinus sp.; assembly: GCA_048477415.1. Classification (GTDB taxonomy): domain Bacteria; phylum Bacillota; class Clostridia; order Oscillospirales; family Oscillospiraceae; genus Limivicinus. The sequence goes on from DBGBEC010000198.1 coordinate 514, forward strand.
AGCCTCCTGGGCCGCCCCCGCTTGGTTCGCCCGGGAGCTCCGGCCAATCCCCGGCGTCTTGGGCGCGTTAAGCCCTGAAAGAGCGGCCCTCCCGGGGGCCGAATTTGGGTGGTACCGCGGAAGCTATGCTTTCGTCCCTTTGGGACGGAGGCTTTTTTATTTTTGTTAAGGAGAAAGATATGAAGGATCTAATGCGTCAGCTCAGGGAGAGCTCCCTGAAGGCCATACTCGACTGTGACAGCGCCGAGCTGCTGGAAAGCCTCCGGGTGAAGTATCTGGGGAAGAAGGGGGAGCTCACGGGCATACTCCGCCAGATGGGCAAGCTCTCCGCCCAGGAGCGCCCTGTTATGGGCCAGCTCGCCAACCAGCTTCGCGCCGAGATAGAAGATGCCCTTGAAAAGCGGAAGGCGGAGCTCTCCGCCGCCCTGCTGAAAAAGCGGCTGGAGGAAGAGACCCTTGACGTGAGCCTGCCCGGTGAAAAGCGCCGCCTGGGCCACAAGCACCCCATGTACAACGTGCTGGACCAGATAAAAGACATTTTTGTGGGCATGGGCTTTGAAATAGTGGACGGGCCCGAGGTGGAGCTGGCGGACTATAACTTTACCAAGCTGAATATAGACGAGGGCCATCCCTCCAGAGAGTGGACGGATACCTTCTATTTCACTCCGGACAGCCGGGTGCTGCTGCGCACCCAGACCTCTCCCATGCAGATACACGCCATGGAGACCAGGGAGCTGCCCATTCGTATCATCGCCCCCGGCCGGGTCTACCGGAAGGACGAGGTGGACGCCACCCATTCGCCCATGTTCCACCAGATAGAGGGCATGGTCATCGATAAAGGCGTCACCATGGCGGACCTGAAGGCCACCCTGAACCTGGTGGTGGAGAAGATATACGGCCAGGGCACCGTGACCCGCTTCCGCCCCCACCACTTCCCCTTCACCGAGCCGAGCTGCGAGCTGGACATCCAGTGCCACAAGTGCGGCGGCAAGGGCTGCCCCACCTGCAAGGGCGAGGGCTGGATAGAGGTCCTCGGCGCCGGTATGGTCCATCCCAAGGTCCTGGCCGGCTGCGGCATCGACCCGGACCAGTACTCCGGCTGGGCCTTCGGCATGGGCCTTGAGCGCCTGGCCATGGGCGAATACAAGATAACAGACCTGCGCCTTATCTTTGAGAACGACGTCAGGTTCCTGGAGCAGTTTTAAGGGGAGGTAAGAGAGAATGAAGCTGTCAAGAAAGTGGCTCAACGAGTTTGTGCGCCTGCCGCTGGAGGAGGTATCCGACAGGGCCTTTGCCGAGGCCATGACGGTGTCCGGCTCCAAGGTGGAGGTCACGGAGGACCTGAGCGAAAGGATAAAGAACGTAAAGGCCGGGCGGATACTCTCCCTGAGCCGGCACCCGGATTCTGACCATATGCTGATAGCCTCCCTGGACGTGGGCGGGGAGGAGCCCGTGCAGATATGCACCGGGGCCTGGAACATCCACCAGGGCGACATGGTGCCCGTGGCCCTTCACGGCGCTCACCTGCCCTGCGGCATGGATATAAGCCGGGGCAAGCTCCGGGGCCAGGTCTCAGAGGGGATGCTCTGCTCTCTGAAGGAGCTGGAGCTGAGCACTCACGACTTTGACTATGCCCATATAGCGCCTGCCGCCATCCTTGGGGACTATCGCCCCATCGACCCGGCCAAGCCCTCCATAAGCCCGGATATAAAGGCCGGGGACAGGATATTCGGCCAGGTCGTCGCCGCAAGGGCCGAGAGCGTGGAGAGCGCGGGGCCGGGCCTGTGGCGCTGCGTCCTGGACGCCGGGGACGAGCGGAAGGAGCTGGTCTGCGGCTATCAGAACATCCACGCCGGGGACCTGCTGGCCTATGACAGGGGCTCCGGGACCGTTCTGGGCCTGGAGGAGCTCCACGCCCGGCAGGAGGAGTTCCCCCACTGCATAAGCGACGGGATACTCGTCCTCCATGAGGAGGGGCTTCAGCCCGGCGACGATATAGGTCGGCTCCTGGGCCTGGACGACCATGTGGTGGAGTTTGAGATAACCCCCAACCGGCCCGACTGTCTCTGCGTTACCGGTCTTGCCAGGGAGGCTGCCGTCACCTTCGGCCGGGAGCTGAAGCTCCACGAGCCGGTGGTAAAGGCCGCCGCCCAGGGGGATATAAACGACTATGCCAGGATCTGCATAGACGAGCCGGAGCTCTGCCCCAGGTACACCGCCCGCATGGTCAGGAACGTGAAGATCGGCCCCTCGCCCGCCTGGATGAAGGAGCGAATCCGCAGCGCCGGAATGCGGCCTATAAACAACATCGTGGATATAACAAACTATGTCATGCTCGAGTATGGCCAGCCCATGCACGCCTTTGACTTCTCCTGCGTGGAGGGGGGCGAGATACATGTCCGCCTGGCCCGGGAGGGGGAGAGCATCCGCACCCTGGACGGGACGGAACGCCGGCTCAGCCCCTCCATGCTCTGCATATGCGACAGGGATAAGCCTGTGGGCGTGGCCGGAGTGATGGGCGGCGAGAACAGCGAGATAGAGGGGGACACCGCCATGGTCCTCTTCGAGAGCGCGAACTTCAACGGCCCCTCCATCCGCCGCACCGCCACCGCCCTGGGCATGCGTACCGACGCGTCCTCCCGCTATGAGAAGGGCCTGGACCCCCAGAACACCTATAGGGCCGTGCAGAGAGCCTGCGAGCTTATCGAGCTGCTGTCCGCCGGCGAGGTGATGGAGGGCATTATCGACGTGTACCCCAATGGCTTCCAGCAGCGCCGGGTGAAGTTAGAGACGGAAAAGATAAACGCCCTTCTCGGCACGGAGATAGACCGGGCCGCCATGGAAAAGATACTCCTCGACCTGGGCTTCGGCCTGGAGGGGGAGATGGTGCTGGTGCCATCCTGGCGGGCGGATGTGGAGCACTACTCCGACCTTGCCGAGGAGGTGGCCCGTTTCTATGGCTATAACAATATCCCTACCCGCTTCACCGGGGCTATAAGCACCTGCGGCGGCTTCAGCGAGGAGCAGAACTGCGAGCGGCATATCGGCCAGGTCTGCCGTGGTCTGGGCCTGGACGAGATAATAAGCTATTCCTTCATAAGCCCCACCTATTACGACAAGATACGTCTGCCCAAGGACTCGCCCATGAGGGACAGCCTGCGCATACTCAACCCCCTGGGCGAGGATACCTCCATCATGCGCACCACCATCCTCCCCTCCATGCTGGAGATACTGACGAAAAACTACAATAACCGCAACTCCGCCGCCGCGCTCTACGAGCTGGGCCGCATATACCTCAAGCGGGAGGACGGCCTGGCGGACGAGCCGAAGATACTCTCCCTGGGGGCCTATGGTCCGGAGATGAGCTTCTTCGTGCTCAAGGGCTGGGTAGAGGAGCTGCTGGAGAGCCTGGACGCTCCCCGGCCCCGCTTCGTGGCCGACAGGGAAAACCCCTCCTACCACCCGGGCCGCTGCGCCAGGGTCTATGTGGGGGATGAGCTCGTCGGCGTCCTGGGCCAGATCCATCCCCAGACCGCTGCGAACTACTCCGTGGACGCGGAACTCTACTGCGCGGAGCTGAGCTTTGACGCGCTCTTCCGGCTGAAGGGCGGCGTCCCGGTCTATAAGCCCCTGCCCCGCTTCCCGGCGGTCACAAGGGACCTGGCCGTGGTCTGCGGTCTGAGCGTGCCTGTGGGCGATATGCTTGCCTGGGTGATGGAAAAGGGCGGAGAATACCTGAAGGACTGCCGCCTCTTCGACGTGTACACCGGCAGCCGGGTGCCCCAGGGCTCAAAGTCTGTGGCCTTCTCCCTCACAATGCGCTCCGAGGACCAGACTCTCACCGACGAGCACGCCGAAGAGACCGTAGAGCGGGTGCTGAAGGCTCTGGATGAAAAATTTGGGGCAAAGATCCGCTGAAAACCGGGTCCATTCCCCACTTGGGGCCAAAATTTAATAATTCTTAACTAATTCCCAAGCTTTTTCGACTTTACTTGAGCTTTTATTCTGGTATAATAGTCACAGCGATACGAAAAAGGAGGGAAACTCATGGAGGACGCCACAAGGAAATTCACGGCGCTGGACAGCAAGGCGGAGATGAGAGAGATTTTGTCATCCGTGTATAACTCCCTCATGGTAAAGGGCTATAACCCCATAAACCAGATAGTGGGATATATACTCTCGGAGGATCCGACATACATCACAAACTACAACAACGCCCGCAGCCTGATCTGCCGCCTGGACAGAGACGAGCTTCTTCAGGAGCTGCTGAAGAATTATCTTGACAAGTAGGCTGAGGCCGGCTGCTGAACGCGGTCGGCTCAGTTTTACGCTCTGCAAATAGGCTGTTTCCGGGTGCTCCGGGGCGGCCTGTGCTTATCTGTGTGGTCAAAAACGCTTCCCGCCCGGCACCGGTGAATGTTCACCGGGAACCGGGCGGGAAGCGTTTCCTGTTTCAGACCCTCTGCAATGACTTAAAAGGTCCGCCAGCATTTGTTTCGCATGAATCCTTTGATCTCCCCCTTGTCTCTGTCCTCATAGTAAGCGACCAGCAGGCGCTTGAACTCCGGGACGTGGCTCTCTGGGATCACGAGCAAGCCCTGTCCTCTGGCTACCATGAAATGATTGGCGAAAATTATGGCGGCTCGTTTGTTGCCGTCGTTAAAGATCTGGGCCTTCATGCAGTACAAACATAGTTCGATAGCGACATCCACTTCCATGGCGCCCTCCCGGAGGATCGAGGCGATGTTCTCCTTAACGACGGTTTCAATGGGCAGAGGTGGGATATAGCTGGTTCCGCCGATGGTCACTGGAACACCGCGGATGCGGCCGCCGTCAGAATAGAAACCCTCGTTGACCAGCTTCGCGATATGGCAGAGAATATCGTAACCGCTGCCGTAGCTCAGAACATCTTTGTCCAGAATAAACTCCCAGGCGTGTTTCAAGTTCAGGATCTTCTGAACATCTGTTGCCTTCATGCCGGATACAATGCCGTTGTCAATGATATCCTCTGTCTGCGGGAAGGTGGTGGCAACGCCCTCCAAAACCGCCTGGTCGTAGATGCTCGCCTTCATATTTGCCCTGGCAAAGTCCAGATTCAGCGTCACGCGGGGAGACAGCTCCCTCTCCTCATGACCCAATTCGGCCAATTGCTTTTCTGCCTGGCGGATAAGCTTTCGAAGCTCTCTGGAATCCCTGGAATTT
>DBGBEC010000199.1:0-5661 GCA_048477415.1 Candidatus Limivicinus sp.
GCTCCTACAGCGAGGCGGACGAGAGACTGCGCTCCTGGCAGAGAAAGCGCCGCTTCAACCGCCGGGGCCTGCTGCCGGAGCTGGAGGCCCGGATGGACGACGCCAAGCGCCGCCTGGAGGACATGAGCGGCTCGGCGGACAGCATACAGCTTATGGAGGAGCGGCTGGAGAAGACCCGCCGCGAATGCGGGGAACTGGAACAGGCCGTCACTGAAAGCCGGAAGCAGCAGCGCCGGGAGGCGCTGGACAGGCTGAACGAGGGCCGGACAGAGCTGAAGAAAAAGAGCCGGGAGCACGACCAGGCCATGGAGCGCCTCTCCCTTTGCAGCCAGGAGCTTAGAAACAGCGCCTTTGGCGACAGGAGCCTGCGTGAGCTGGAGGAGGAGACGGCGGCGGACATGGAGACTCTCCGCGCCGGAGAGGGCAGAAGCCAGGGCTTGAAGACCCTGCTCCCGGCCATTTTGTGCTTCGTGCTGGCCGTAGTTTTCGCCGCGGTGTATACCTCCAACAGAAGCCTTCCTCTTATAATCCTGGCGGCGCTCTTCTGCGTGGGCGCGGTGGTGCTTCTGCTGCGCTATTCCAAGGCCCGGCAGGCGGCTCTTGAGCTTCAGGGCCTTAAGCGGCAGATCCTGCGAAAATACAAGGCCTCGGGTCCGGAAGACATAGAGGCCGTGCTTGAAAACTACAGAGAGCTGAGTTCACGGCTCTCTGAGGCTCAGGAGGAAGAGCTGGGCCTCAGAGACGAGTATGAGCATGCCAGGGAGAGCCAGGCTCAGCTTGAGGAGCAGGCCCTGGCCCAGCTCGATTTCTCCGGCGGCAGCAGCGAGGCCGCCCGGCTCAGCCGGGAGCTCAGCGCCGCCAGGGCCTCGGCGGAGAAGATATCCGCCCAGATAGCCGGGGCCCGGGGGCGGCTTTCCGCCCTGGGCGATCCTCTGGTGCTGGCCAGCAGCCTCTCTACTATGGAGGAGGAATACCGGCAGATCCAGGAGGAGTACGAGGCCATAAGCCTCGCCGTAGATACCCTGAGAGAGGCCGACGGGGAGATGCAGAGCCGTTTCTCCCCGGAGCTGGGCAAGCTCGCGGCAAGCTACATGTCCGCCGTCACCGGGGGCCGCTATGAGGACGTGCTCATAAACCGGGACTTCAGCGCCCGGGCCCGCACCGGCGACGACGCCGTCCCACGGGAGGCGGAGTACCTGAGCGGGGGGACCTTGGACCTTATGTATCTGGCGGTGCGCCTGGCCGTGTGCGAGCTGGCTATGCCCGAGGGCGAGCCCTGCCCGCTTATCATAGACGACGCCCTTGTGAACCTGGACGAGGAGAGGCTTCGCCAGGCCCTTGAGCTTCTGAGCAGGATAGCCCGGAAGCGGCAGGTGATCCTCTTCACCTGCCGGAAGTTAGGGGAGGAGTAAAAGGGCGCTTAAAGACTGACAGCATGGAGATGAGAGAATATGCCGTATTGCAGAGAGTGCGGGGCCTATATCCCCGAGGAACAGGAGAAATGCCTGGCCTGCGGCTGGCAGCCGGAGATACCCTTTGCCGCCCGAAGCCAAAGCCAGACCCAGACCCAGCCTGAGCATGACCCGGAGCGGGACCGGCTCCGCGAGGATTTTGAGGAGCTTCGCCGCAGGCAGCGTGAGCAGGATCTGCGCTGGGCCCGGGAGGAGCGCCGCCGCCGCGAGGAGGAGCGCCGCCGTGCCGCCGCGGAGAGCTATGACCGGGAGGAGGCCTGGCGGGAGCAGCGGCTCCGGCAGGAGAGCTCCTGGGGCAAGGTCCGCTATGGCGGGGCCAGCATAAGGTCAAGGAGCATTGCCCTGGTGCTCTGCGCCCTTACAGGGGTCCTGGGCGTGCACTATTTCTATGTGGGCAGAGTGGGCATGGGCCTTCTGTATCTGTTCACAGGCGGGCTCTTCGGCGTCGGCTGGATAGTGGACATCATAAAGATCGCTCTGGGGAGCTTTCGTGACAATACCGGCGCACCTCTGCTTTTCTGGGGATGAGCGCCGACGTATAATAAAAAGATGGAGGAATAATATTGAAGGAAAGAACCGGCTTCGGCTCCAAACGCTCGGCCATTGAGCACAGAATAATTTCTGACAAATTTTTTGAAGACCCGGCGAAATTTACCGAGACGATGCTCCGTGAAGGTGAAAGCATGCTGCTCAGGTTCTATAATGGGGTGCTCCCCGGCAGGTACGGCCAGGAACAGTTTAAGGTGGAGGCCCTGCCCAACACTCTGGGCGGAAAGTCCCTTGTCATAAAGCTGCCCGAGCCTGACGACACTCTGGCCTGCACCTGCATAGGCACCGTCTGTGCCGAAGACGGCTCCCAGCCCGAGTATTACACGGTGAATCTGAACCTGAACGCGGGCTTTTACCTGTGCCGCAAGGTGGAAAAGCGCTCGCGGGAGATCCTTCCCGACGTCTGCGGCGAAAGCGCTGAAGAACATATCCAGGCCCTCCGCCGCCGCCTCCGTCTCCAGGACTGAGCGGGGCCCGGGGAAAATGCTGTTTTTGGCATATGCACTGAAAAGCTTTGGCCCGGGAGGGGAAAAATCCGGCGAAAAGTAAAAATTCGGCGGAGAGATTGACAGAAGGCCTTTGGGCCGTTATAATGACGCCGGTGCTTTAAGAGAGGTCCTGTGAGGCCTCCAAGGACTGCGATACTAAGGTATCTTCAACGTGTCACCGGACGCGGCTTTCCTTGTCGGAGAGCCGCGTTTTTTCGTGCCCTCCGCCACACCGAAAAATTAAAGGAGGGCTTATCCCATGTCAAACGAAAAAAATAACGCCGTCCACCAGGACGTGGACTACTCCCTTGAGAGCGTGCCCCAGAGCGCACGGAAAAACTTCTGGCCCATGTTCTTCATCATGCTGGGCTTTACCTTCTTCTCTGCCAGTATGTCTGTGGGCGCGAAGCTTGGAAACGGCCTGGACCTGGGCGGCTTCATTTGGGCCATCGTCATCGGCGGGGCTATCCTCGGCGCTTACACCGGCGTTCTGGGCTATATAGGCTGCCGCACGGGCATGTCTCTCGACCTGCTGGCCCAGCGCTCCTTCGGCAGATACGGCTCGTTCCTGGCCTCCGCCCTCATAAGCCTCACCCAGATAGGCTGGTTTGGCGTGGGCGCGGCCATGTTCGCCGTTCCCGCGGCCCAGGTCCTGAACGTCAGCCCCCTGCTGCTGGTGCTCATTGCCGGCGTCTGCATGACCTCCTCCGCCTACTTCGGCATAAAGGGCCTTGAGATAGTCAGCTATGTCTCCGTCCCGCTGATAGCTGTTTTGGGCGTATATTCCATGGTGACTGCCACCTCCGCCGGCGGCGGGCTCAGCGCCATCTTCGCCAAGAGCGCCGGAAGCATGAGCGTCTTCACCGGCGTGGGTCTTGTGATGGGCTCCTTCGTCAGCGGCGGCACCGCCACCCCCAACTTCACCCGCTTCGCCAAGAACAACAAGACCGCCGTCATCACTACCGTCATCGCCTTCTTCCTGGGCAACACCCTTATGTTCGCCTTCGGTGCGGTGGGCGGCGCATTCACCGGCAAGGACGATATCTTCTATGTAATGCTGGCCCAGGGCCTTATGATCCCCGCCCTGATCGTTCTGGGCGCCAACATCTGGACCACCAATGACAACGCCCTCTATACCTCCGGCCTGGGCCTTGCCAACATCACAAAGATCCGCAAGCGCCCCATGGTCCTCGTGGCCGGCGTCATCGGCACCGTGGCGGCCCTCTGGCTGTACAATAACTTCGTGGGCTGGCTGAACTTCCTCAACGCCACCCTGCCCCCCGTGGGAGCCATAATCACCCTGGATTTCTTCCTCCACAGCAAGGAATACTCTGACGATATCCCCGTGAGGGAGAGTGTTAACTGGGGCTCCGTCCTGGGCGTAGTCGGCGGCGCACTGGCCGGGAACTTCATAAACTGGGGCATAGCCTCCGTAAACGCCATGGTCATCGCCTGCCTCTGCTACGGGGCGTACAGCCTCCTTGTCAAGAAGAACAGGGTCGTGGGCGCCTCGCCCAAGGCGGCCTGATAAGAACGCGGAAAGCCTGATAAAATAAAGCAGCCCCCCGGGGCGGAACGGAGAAAAGCCATGCTGTTTAAAAACGCGCTTATAGAAAACGGGGAAAAGCCCCTGGATATCCGTGTGAGCCAGGGCAGATTCCAGCAGATCGGCGAGGGGCTCAGCCCCCAGGCCGGAGAAGAGGTCGAGGACCTGAACAAGCGCCTGGTCCTGCCCCCGTTTATAGAGTCACATGTGCATCTTGACACCTGCCTGACCGCGGGGGACCCGGCCTGGAACATGTCCGGCACCCTTTTTGAGGGCATAGAATGCTGGAGCAAGCGCAAGGACAAGCTCAGCCGTGAGGATATCCGCCAGCGGGTGCACCAGGTGGTGCGGATGTACGCGGCCAACGGCGTTCAGTTCATCCGCAGCCATGTGGACGTGACAGACCCCAGCCTCACCGCCATGGAGACCCTGGCAGAGCTCAGGGAGGAGCTGCGGGACGTGGTGGATATCCAGCTCGTGGCCTTCCCCCAGGAGGGGATACTCAGCTATCCCAACGGAAAGCAGCTCATGCGGGACGCTGTGAAGCTGGGGGCCGACTGCGTGGGCGCTATACCCCATTTCGAATTCACCCGGGAATACAGCGTGGAATCGCTGAACTTCGCCATGGAGCTGGCGGCGGAAAATGGGCTGCTTGTGGACGTCCACTGCGACGAGATCGACGACGAGGCCTCCCGCGGTCTGGAGACTCTGGCGACCAGGGCCCTGGAAATGGGCATGTTCGACAAGGTAACTGCCAGCCACACCACCGCCATGCATTCATATAACAACGCATATGTGCTGCGTCTCATGCGCCTTTTGAAGATGAGCGGCATAAACTTCGTCTCCAACCCCCTGGTGAACACCCACCTTCAGGGCCGCCTGGACGCTTATCCAAAGCGCCGCGGCGTGACCCGGGTCAAGGAGCTCACGGCGGAGGGGATAAACGTCTCCTTCGGCCATGACGATATTTTCGACCCCTGGTATCCCCTGGGCAACGGCAACCTGCGGGACGTGGTGTTCCTGGGCCTGCATGTGTGCCAGATGATGGGCTATGAGGACGTGATGAACGCCTACCGCTTCATCACCACCAACGCCGCCAGGACCCTGCACCTGGGCGAGAATTATGGCATAGCTCCCGGCCGCCCCGCAAACTTCATCGTCATGGACGCCAAGGACTATTACGAGGCCCTCAACTACAATTCTCCCGTTCTGGCCTCTTACCGGGCCGGAAAAAAGATAGCCCAGTCCAGTCCAATAGAGCGCAAGGCGCTTGAGACTGTCAAAAAACTATAGGCAAAGGTGAAACGAGCAGCAAAGCGGGGGAGCACGAGGGGGCCGCAGGCCCCTTGCTCGCCTTGCCGCAAATAGCGTTTCCGTGCCGCGTAAAGCGGCCCGAAAACGCTGCGGCTGCGGAAATTGCGTGTCGCCTTCATCTGCCGCAGGCAGCGGCGACTCGCAATTCTCGTATTCCAATAACCGCCAGCAATAAGCCTGATTTATCAGGCGTTTGCCTCGCAACGCGAGATTTTTTGTGATATCACGCTTTCACAAAAAATGTGGCGGCTCCAGCTTGTCAAAAAAGGCCGGTGGCCTTTTTTGACAAGCT
>DBGBEC010000200.1:0-1918 GCA_048477415.1 Candidatus Limivicinus sp.
ACACCAGAACGCAGCCGGAAAAGGCCAGGACCAGGGCCAGAAGCTTTTCCGGGCCGAGCCGCTCCCTGAAAAATATTAGGGACATCAGCATGACCCAGATCGGAGAGGTATAGAGCAGGATAGCCGCCGCAGAGAGAGTCATCATTTCAATGGCGCTGAAGTAGCATATGGTGAAAAACAACACGCTGGCAAGGCCCAGCCCAAGAAAAAGGGGCAGATCCCGCAGCCGTATCTTAAGATCATCCGCGCCCCTGAAAAGCAGTATCAGGATAAATACAAGGGCCGCGACGGTCATTCTCAATGAAACTATCTGTATCGGGCTGAAGCCATAGGCGCTGAGCCCGCGGACAAATATGCCCATGCTGCCCCAAAATATACCGGCCAGCACAACAAGAACTGAACCGGAGGTCTTCACGTTCATTTTTTCTCTCTCCCGTGTGGAAAAAATACTTCAGAAGAATTCGCTCCCACCCGGCATCTGCCGGGCAGGAGCGATCGTTAAACATTTCCGCTTTGCTTATCGGGCCCAGTTTACTATGTCCTGCACATCCCAGCTGGCAGGCTCACCAAAGCCGCTGGAGGCCATCATATAGAGGGCCTGATCCTGCTCGTCCAGCTCGCCCTTCTTTTCAAGGCGGGCCACGATGTCTTTGTTTTTCACCTTCATTATGAGCCTGAAGAGGAGGGGAAGGCCGTTCATGTCAAAGCGGCCCTGGCGGCAGAAGACGGCCGTATCATCCGGGACATTGTTGGTCTCCCGGCATATCTCGGCGCTGGCCGGGCCCACGGAGGCCATGCCCACCTGGACAACGGCGGCTATATTGAACTTCTTCACCGCCTTGTTATAGCCCACGATCTTCCCGGCGAAAAGCCAGCCGATATAGATCACCTGACCATCGCTGCGGACCTTGGCCTTGTCCAGAGGCATCGCCGGAACATGCAGGGCCGCCGACAGGAGCTCCGCATACTTCTGGCAGGAGCCCGTCTGCGAACTGTAGACGATTGCTGAGATCATGTTGAATCCTCCTGATAATTTATTTAGCCTGACAGCATCTGATATAAACATTTTATTGTCAAAGCCAGGCCATGTCAAGGGCAAAATTACCTTTGAGGGTCAAAATCAGGCCGATTTATACACATCTGAGCAATTGTATGGCTGCTTTCGGCCCCTTCAGCTTAGAATATGGCGACTACCGCGCCGTTGTAAGTCTCGGCGATGTAGTTCTTCACGGCCTCGGTCTGGAGGGCCGTCACAAGGGCCTGTACCTTTTCGCTGTCGGCCTCGCCGTTGCGGCAGGCGATGATGTTGGCATAGGTCTGGGCCGCGTCGCCGGAGGCGTCTTCAAGAGCCAGGGCGTCCTCGGCGTGGAGACCGGCCTGGAGGGCGTAGTTGCCGTTTATTACGGCGATGCTGCCCTCGTCGCTGTTTTCAAGCTGGGAGGGGACGGTGTCCGCCTGGACGGCCTGGATGTTGTATCCGCCGTCGTCGATGATGTCGAGAGTGGTGACGCCGGCGGCGGGGTCTGCGTCCTCAGGGAGGGTTATGAGCCCCTCCTGCTGAAGGAGGAAGAGGGCGCGGGTCTCGTTGCTGTCGTCGGCGGGGATGAGGATGGTGGCTCCCTCGGCCAGGGCGCTCAGCTCGCTTATGCCTTTGCCGTATATGCCGAAGGGCTCATAGTGGATGAGAGCGGCGCTTACAAGGTCGGTGCCGTTGGAGGCGTTGTAGCTGTCAAGATAGGGGCTGTGCTGGAAGTAGTTGGCGTCCAGTTCCCCGTCGGCCAGGGCCTGGTTGGGCAGGATGTAGTCGTCAAAGATGACTATCTTCAGCTCATAGCCCTGCTCGGCCAGAACGGTCTTCACCTGCTCTAAGATCTCGGCATGGGGGGTGGAGCTTGCGCCGACAACGATGGGAGTGAGC
>DBGBEC010000201.1:0-12371 GCA_048477415.1 Candidatus Limivicinus sp.
CTCCGCCGCCGCTGTAGCTTGAAGCGGCCGGGCTTTTGGATGATAATTGCCACCAGAGACAGCTCCGCTTCAGCGGCGCTTGTCTCCGATGGCAATCATCACGGGGGTGTCGTTATGGATAACAAAAAGCTTTTCGCGGCCAGGCTCATACGGGTGCTTACCGTGCCGCCGGTCATGGCCCTGGCCCTGATGCTCTGCCTGTACGGCGGGGGCATAGTGCCCGACAGGGCCCAGGCCCTGGGGGCCGTGCTGAGCCTGGGGCTTGTGCCGGTGCTGGCCTATCCCATATCCGCGGCGGTCCCAGGGCTGAGACGGCGGGGCCGGGAGGGGCAGCGGAACACCGCTTTCATAATGTCGCTCCTGGGCTATGCCGGGGGCTGGCTTATGGGGACGCTCCGGGGTCTTGGGCCGGGGATGATGTTCATCTACGGCACCTACCTGTTCTCGGTGCTCATCCTGCTCGTGTTCAACAAGCTTTTTAAGCTGAGGGCCAGCGGCCACGCGTGCAGCGTCACGGGTCCGGCCCTGCTCATCATCTATTTCCTGAGAGGCTGGTGGCCGCTTCCCTGCCTTGCGGTCTATGGGCTGAGCTTCTGGGCCTCATTAGCCTCCCGGCGGCACAGCGCGGGGGAATACATCCTGGGCTCCCTGTCCTGCGTTCTGGCCATGGGCCTGGCTCTTTTGCTGTACTGAGCCCTACAGGGGGACAATAAGCTTGTTTCCCCTGTGCTCGATTATGTCCGCGTCCATGCCGTAGACCTCTTTTATGGCCCGGCTGCTCAGAGCTTCGGGACCGCCGCTGCTGTACACGCCGCCGTTATGGAGGAAGAGGAATTTGTCGCAGTATCTGGCGGCCAGGTTCAGGTCGTGGATGACTATTATAACGCCGATATCCCGGCTGCGGCTTATCTCGCGGACTATGCGAAGCATCTCATGCTGGTTTCTGGGGTCCAGGTTGCTGGTGGGCTCGTCCAGGAGCAGGTATGAGGGCTCCTGGGCCAGGGCCCGGGCCAGGACCACCTTTTGAAGCTCGCCTCCGCTCAGCTCGCCCACGAGCCGGGTGGAAAAGGCGCTGAGTCCAAGGAGCTCCATAAGCTCCTTTACAACGGCCCGGTCTTTCTCCTCCGCGTCCCATTTTATATAGGGCTTGCGGCCCAGCATCACCGCGTCGAAGACCATGGTGCGGGATATCTCGCTCCTCTGGGGCACATAGGCGATGCGCTTGGCAAGCTCCCGGCGCTTGAGCCGGTGGATATCCTCGCCATCAACGAAAACTCCGCCGTTTTTCGGCTCGTGCACCCGGTTCAAACATTTGAGCAGGGTGCTTTTTCCTGCCCCGTTGTTGCCCAGGATGGCGGTACAGCAGCCCTTTTCCAGGCCGGCGGAGACGTTTTTGAGCACCTCCGGCCCTGTGGGGCTGTAGGAAAAGGACAGCTCCTTTATCTCTATCATTCCTCCCTGCCCCCTTTCATAAGCAGCGTTAGGAACACCGGAGCACCCAGGAAGGAGCTTATAGCTCCCACCGGCAGGATCACCGGCGCGATCACGAGCCGGCCGAAGGTATCCGCCGCCAGGAGCAGAAGCCCACCGGCCAGTGCGGAGGCCGGAATGAGATAGCGGTGGTCTTCCCCAACGAAGCGGCGCATCATATGGGGGGCCACAAGGCCGATAAAGCTGATTATCCCCACAAAGGCCACGCTCACCGCCGCTGTAAGGGAGCAGATGGCCATGCTGACAAGCATAAGGGAGCGGGTGTTCACGCCCAGGCTTTTGGCCGTTTCTGAGCCGCTGTTCAGGGCGTTATAGTTCCAGCGGTTGAGCATGAAATAGCACAGGGCGGCCAGAAGCACCAGGCTGAGGATGATAAGCTCCGTCCAGCTCGCGCTGCCCAGGTTTCCAAAGGTCCAGAACACCACGGCGCCCAGCTGGGTCTCGTCGGCAAAGTATTGCAGGAGGGTGCTGCCCCCTGTGAACAGGGAGCTGAGCGCCACTCCAGCCAGCACCAGGCCCCCGGGGCCCATGTTCCTCTTCAGCCGGGAGAGCAGCAGCACCACAGCCGTGGAGAGCGAGCCGAAAACGAAGGCGCAGAGAGTGACGATATACGGGTTATCAATGGATATCGCGACGTTTGCCGAGCCCGAGCTCACGACACCGCCGCCGAAGACCACGATGCCCAGCGCCGCCCCGAAGGCCGCCCCCTGGGAAACGCCCAGGGTCGAGGCCGAGGCCAGCGGATTGTGGAGGACACACTGCATCACCACGCCGCAGACAGCCAGGGAGGCCCCCACCAGCAAAGCCGCCAGAGCCCGGGGCAGCCTTATGCCGAAGAGCACGGTGTTCTCCTGCCTCCCCCCGCCGCCGAAAAGGGTCTTTATAAGCTCGGCCGGGCTCATGTCAATGGAGCCCTTGGACACTGAGTACAGACCGGCCAGAACGATGAGCAGCCCAAGGACTACAAGCGTGAGCCGTTTTTTTACAAGGTGCCCCTCATAGCTGAGCTGTCCCCCAAAGGTCTTTTTCATCAGCCTTCAAAATCCACCGGACCATAGCCCGCGCCGCATTCGGCCAGGGTGGACATGAAATCCTCCTCGCCCAGGAAGAGCTTGAATATCTCGTTGGCCTTTGCCTCGACATCCAGGTCGGCAAACTGTTCGGGATACAGGATGGAGCCGATGAAATAGCAGTTGGCCAGGGATATCTCCAGATTGCTGTAATAGCTGGTGGAGCTGGGGTGCTGATATATGCGCCCCTGCTCAAAGGCCTGGAGCTGGGCATAGAAGCCCGGATCCGCGGCCTGGTCCTGGCGCACGAGCTCCACTCCGGCGTAGTCGCAGAAGATATAGTCCGGGTCCCAGGCCAGTATCTGCTCCCGGTCCACCTCCGCCGCGCTGGAGGCTACGCCCTCCTGGGCGGCGATATTGTTGGCGTTTACAGCCTCAAGCACCGGGTCGCTCAGCCGGACCCCCTCTATGCCGTGGGCCCCCTTGAAGGTGGCGGCGGCTGAGAGAACAGTGGGCTTTTCTTCCTGGGGGATGCCGCCGGTGCGGCTCTGAAGATCGTCAAGGCAGCCGTTCACATAGGATATGAGCTCCTCCGCCCGGTCTGATACGCCGCAGGTCTCTCCAAGTATCCGCAGGGCCTGCTCATAGTCCTCCTGGAAAACGGTGCCGGTGCCCACAGCCACAACGGGTATGCCGGTTTTCGTCTCCAGGTCCTTTACTATGTCCTCGGTATAGGTGCAGAGTATGACGTCCGGCGCGGCGGCTATTATCTCCTCCGGGTAATAGTCGGTGTTGCCCATGGAGTCGGTGCCCACGATGGGCAGGTCCTGCCAGGCCTCTTTGCTTACATAGGCATAGGCCGTCAGTGGGGTAACATCCTCCAGATCAGAGCCGCTGAAGCCCACCACCCTGTCCTGGAGACCCAGATACACAATCATCCGGGGGGTGTTGCCCAGGGGCACAATGCGCTCCACGGTCTCTGGTATCTCCACCTCGCGGCCCAGAGCGTCCACCACGGTCCTTGTGCCCGCCTCGGGCTCCGTCTCGGGAGCCTGGGTATTGGCGGGCTGGGCGTCCGGGGCCTGCTGCCCGCAGGCGCAGAGTGTAAGAGCAAGGGCCAATATCAGCAAAACTGCCGTAAATTTTTTCAGGTTTTTCATATTCCCCTCTTTTCCGGCCTTGGCGGCCGCGTTTTATGTTTTCCGGAGCTCGTTTTATTCTCCGGCGCAGTCGGCGCAGACAGGCTTTCCGTCCTTCACCCGCATGAAGCACTCCTCGGCCTTTTCCCCGCAGAGGGCGCAGAAGGTGGAGCCGCCCTTTATCTTTCTCTCCGGAGCGGGAAAGGCGGGTCTGCCCTGCTTGAATATCTCTTCAAAGGGGGCAGTGAGTATATACTCGGTCTGGGCAGCTCTGTCGCCCTGGAAGTCCAGCTCCTTCATGGCAAGGCGCAGGCTCTCCCCCGTGTCCGTGAGGAAGAAGTTGAACACCGTCTTCCCCGTGGGACGGTATATAAGATTCCCCTTGCCCACGGTGCAGCCGGTCAGCGACTGTATCCCGTCCAGATAGCAGGCCTGGCTCTCCGCCACGCAGTAGATATCCTTGCGCTGGATATTGTCTATCTCCAGTATCCTCAGGGCCTCCGCCGCGGCCCTGACCCCTATGGCAAGGCCCGGGCACTTGTGGCCGTGGAGCAGGGCCGCCTTTTCATAGCTCTCGTGTATCATGGTTTTTTTCTCCTTTCTCCGTGTTCCAGTATATCCAGATCACCTTTGTGTCCACTCGGTCTGTTATGAGCCCGTCGGGCCCGGCCATCACCTCGGCCCCCCGGCGGAGCTTCTCAACGAAGCCATCCTCCGCCTCCGGGTAAAGCCGCCGGGATACATAGTCGGCAAAGCCCTGGGGGCTCCGTCTGTCCTGCCAGCTATAGTCCGCGTATTTTATCCGGGGCCTGTACCCGGCCGCGGACACGGCCGCTGTGAGCTTGCGGCAGTCCTCCTCCATGTTGTCCATCATGGCCCTCGGCTGAAGGCCCAGGCTCTTCATCAGCCTGTCCCGCTCCGGCTGCTCCCAGCTTATAAAACGGGAGAGAAAGCACCAGCCCTCCCCAAGGCCGCTCATCTTCTTCACGGTCTCAAGGTCGTGCACAGCGGGGCACATGGTGGACATGACCAGGTCGAAGCCGCCCTTCAGCTCCTCCTCGTCCCCGCTGAAGGCGCTGAAATCACCCAGCAGCGTCCGCCAGGGGCTTTTGAAGGGGGCCATGTTCTCTCCGGCCCGGCGGAGCATTTCCGGGGAGATGTCCGTCAGTGTAACGTCGCAGCCCAGCTCCGCCATATAGGTCCCGTATTTGCCCACGCCGCAGCCTATGTCCAGCACCCGGCAGCCCGGGCGGAGCAGCCCCTCCTCCAGCAAAAAGCCCATGAGCTGGGCGCTGTATTCGCTTTTCCCCAGGCCGTAGACCCGCTGATAATCCGCCGCCACACTGTCCCACTTTTTCACGCTGTCCATTTTTCATCCCCTCCCCCGCAGCCGCCCAAGTCCGGAACGGCTCTTCTTTAGCTGATTACATTATAGCTGAATAAAAGCTCAGCACAAGCCCCCCGGGGGGATATAAATTTTACAGGTATCATACGCAAAGTCCCCCCTGCCCGGGCCGGACCCTGGCAGGGGGGATAAGTCTGCCTACGGCACATGTCCTTATTTGCGGGGATACCGCCGGACTGGACCGAGCATTTTTACACATTCTCAACATATGTTGAGACTTATTTGAACTTTAGTTGTTGAACGCCCGTTATTATGGGCAATATAAGATCAGGGGCCCCAGCCATTGCCGGGTCCCGGAAAACGATAGCGCAAGGAGACCGTGAATGGATATCATAAGCAACATTGAAAGACTTCTGAAGATCGTCCTGGGCGAGAGCGAGCTGCCGGAGCTTCAGCTCTCCACAAATTTTGAAGAGCACATAGGCATGGACGAGGTGGATATAATGACGCTGGAGCTGTACCTTGAGGACGAGTACGGCGTGCCCTTCCCCGAGTTTGACCCCATGTCCACCGTGGGCGAGATGGTCAGCTACATTGAAAGGAACCTGAGCTCCCCAAGCTCCGTCATGAGCCGCTGAAGCCGCAGCGCCGGCTAACAGATCTGGCTCTGTACAGGCAGACTCAGTCTTCCGGCAGTTTCCAGGGGAGCTCTACGAAGCAGGGCTCGTGGTCCATGGCGGGGAGGAGCTTTTCAAAGACCGCTTTTGTCTCAAGGCGCAGGCTGGAGGTATTGGCGCAGGGGTGACAGCCCAGGTGCTCCTGCCGCAGAAGCTCTCTGTCCACAAGAAGCTTCACCCGACCCTCCCTGTCGTTCATAAGAGCCAGGACGCTGGCGGAGCCGGGGCTGACGTCCAGGTATCGCTCCATGTGCTCCGCCGCCGCGAAGGACAGCCGGGCTGTGCCTATCTGCTTTGAGAGGAGCTTTGTCTTGAACGGCTTCTCGCCGGGCATGAGCAGCAGATAAAACTCGGTCTGCTGCCGGTTGCACAGGAACAGGTTCTTGCAGATGGGGCAGCCCAGGACCTGCTCCACCGCGTGGCAGGCGGCGATGGTACCGGCACTGTCGTGGTCGGCCCGGAGATATGCCATACCAAGGCTGTCAAGCAGGCTGTAGCAGCGCGCTTCCCGCTCGGCCCGGCCCTCCGCGCCGCCGGGATAAAGGGTCTCGTCTATATACATACTCTACCTCTTGTTGGAGGGCAGCCATATGCGCTGCTCCTCCGCTTTTTTTATAAGCTCTTCCCGGAAGTCCGGGTGGGCGATGGATATAAGCTTATCCGCCCGCTCCCAGGTACTCAGGCCCGCCAGATTCACCGCGCCGTATTCCGTGGCGATGTAATAGGCCTGGCTTCTGGGGCTGGTGACGATGTCCCCCGCGAAGCTGGGCACTATGCGGGAGCGGCGCCTGCCCTCCTTGTCCGTGTAGGAGGAGCTCATGCACAGGAAGGCCTTGCCCCCCTTTGACATGGCGGCCCCCGTAACAAAGTCGAGCTGGCCCCCGGTACCGCTTATCTGCCTTGTGCCCGCGCTCTCCGAGGCCGCCTGGCCATATAGATCCACGTTCAAACAGCCGTTTATGGAGATCATATCCTCGTTTTGGGCGATGACGCCCGGGTCGTTCACATAGCTGAGCGGATATCCCGCTATGCCCGGGTTCTCGTCCAGCCAGTCATACAGCTCCCGCGAGCCGATGGCAAGGCCCAGGACCCCCTTTCCCCGGTGGAGACTTTTGCGCCCATTCGTGAGCTTGCCGGCGCGGAACATGTCCAGATACCCGTCGGAGCAGAGCTCCGTGTGCATGCCCAGGTCCCTGAGCTCCGAGCCGGAGATAAGGCTGCCCAGGGCGTTGGGCGTGCCGCCGATGCCGAGCTGCACCGTGGCCCCGTCCTTTATGTGGGGGAAGATGTGCCGGGCTATGCGGACATCCGTCTCCCCGGGCTCGGGGTTCGGCATCTCCCACAGGGGGCGAAAGCCCGCTTCCACCACCACATCCACCTGGGAGATGTGCACCGTCTCCCCCTCGCCGCCACGGATACGGGGAAGGGCCTCGTTGACTTCTATTATGACCTTTTCCGCCCGGTCGATCATGGCCCTTGAGACGCCCAGGGCACAGGAGAGATTAAAATACCCGTGCCTGTCCATTGGCGCGGCGGACACCATGGCCACATCTACCCTGATGAAATTTTCATAGTACCAGGCCATGTTTCTGAAGACCATGGGCGTATAAAAGGCCAGGCCCCTGTCGCAGAGCTTCCGCTCATAGCCGGAACAGTGCCAGGTGTTGTAGACAAAATGCTCCTGGCCCGGGTCCCGCTCCACTATTTCGATGGGGCCCGGCAGAAGATTTCCCCGGACCTTCACATTGCGCAGCTCCTCCTTCCGGGCGGCCAGGGCCCGGTCCAGGGAGGCGGGGAAGCCGTTGTTGGAGGAATAGTCCACCCAGTCCCCGCTTTTTACAAGGCGCACCGCCTCCTCCGGGCTGCGGAGCTTCATTCTGTATTCGTCAAAGTAATTCATGTCTCTCGTTCCGGTCTATTTGAATTTCAGCCTGGGCTTATAGAACTCGAAGATCACCCCGTCCTTGCCCTTTTCGTTTCTGGGCTCGTGAGAGGTCCAGGCTATCTTCATCGCCCCCATCAGCTCTGTCAGCCGGACGGCGGCGGGCTTTCTGCCAATGCGGTAGGCGATGAACTGGGGCCTGGACAGGAAGTTCAAAAAGCAGCGGCTGAGGAGGAAGGCCTGGGTCCGGCTCTGCTCCTCGTAATATTTGGCGGGCATGGAGAGCTGGCCCCTTAGTATGTCCCGGGCGTGGAAGCGGAACCAGGCGACGATAAGGGGATTGAAGCTCTCTATGCACACATCCCCCCGATAGCCCTCCAGCAGGGCCAGCGTCTTCTGACAGAGCTCCCTGTTCCGGCGGCCGGTCTTCAGCTCAACTATAAGGGGTCCCCTGCCCCGTATCACCTCAAGCGCCTGGGAAAAGAGGGGGATAGTCTGGCCGCTTTTGCACAGGGCCAGCCTTGAGAGCTCGCTGTAGTCGAGCTCATCGACCCGGGCCTTCACTCCGCATACCCTTTCCAGGTCGTCGTCGTGGAAGACCACCACCTGCCCGTCCTTTGAAAGCTGCACATCCAGCTCTATCCCATAGCCCGCCCGGGCGGCCAGACGGAAGGCCTGGAGAGAGTTTTCCGGCACGGACAGGTCCCTGCTGTGCAGGCCCCTGTGGGCATAATTCACGCCCATAAAGGGCGCTTTCTGTCTCTTGGAAGCCTGGCCCGGGGCAAATATCGCCAGGGGTGCCGCAAGCACGGCCCCCGCGCACAGGCTCAGTACGGTTTTCATCTTCATTGCGCGTACCTCCTCTAAGACTTATCTGCTTTTCATTTTACCACCATTTTACCGGCCCAGTCAATTTGCAGCTTGTATAAAATACCAAAATATTGTAAACTTACTGTGTCCCCAAAAATCACCTGAACACCACAACTTTGAATGGAGAGACAAGAGATGAAGCTCAACAACAAGCGCACTGTCCTTGTGGGTCTGGCCTTTCTGTCTATCTGCGCCTTCTGGCAGATGTACGACAGCATAGTGCCCCTGATACTCACCAATACCTTCCACCTGAACGAGTCCCTTTCCGGGGCGATAATGGCGGCGGACAACATCCTGGCCCTGTTCCTGCTGCCCCTTTTCGGCGGCTTTTCCGACAGGGCGGACACCAGGATCGGCAAGCGCATGCCCTTCATCCTTTTCGGCACCGGTCTTGCCGTCGTCTTAATGAACGTCCTGCCCATTCTGGACAACAGCTACGCCGCCCAGCCCGCCCCCTTCAAGACGCTGTCCTTTGTGGTGGTCCTGGGGCTGCTGCTCGTGTCCATGGGCATATACCGCTCCCCCGCCGTGGCGCTTATGCCGGATGTGACGCCCAAGCCCCTCCGCTCCAAGGGCAACGCCATAATAAACCTTATGGGCGCGGTGGGCGGCCTTATCTATCTGGCCGTGGCGGCGGTGATGTACCCCAGCTCAAAGACCGCGGGGCTCGAGCATGTGGATTATCAGCCCCTCTTCATCGTGGTGGCCTCCATAATGTTCATAAGTATCGCCGTCCTCTTCCTTACCATAAAAGAGCCGAAGCTGGCAAAGGAGAACCGGGATCTGGAAGCCCTTCATCCGGAATGGGATCTTGCCAAGGACGACGGCAGCGGCAAGGAGGTCCTCCCGCCGGAGGTCAAGCGCTCCCTGGGCTTTCTGCTGGCCTCCATCGCGCTTTGGTTCTTCGGCTATAACGGCGTGACCACCTGGTTCACCACCTATGTCAGCCAGGTCATGGGCCAGGGCCTTGGCGGGGCCTCGGTCTGCCTGCTCATCGCCACCGGCGGCGCCATCGTCTCATACATACCAGTGGGTGCCGTGGCCTCCAAAATAGGCCGGAAAAAGACCATACAGTTCGGCATAATCCTGCTCACGGTCTGTTTTGCCCTGGGCTATGTGCTCACCACCGCCTTCAGCAGCATAAACGCCGTCATGTTCATCGTCTTTGCTCTGGTGGGTCTGGCCTGGGCCTCCATCAACGTCAACTCCCTGCCCATGGTGGTGGAGATGTGCAAGGATTCTGACGTGGGCAAGTTCACCGGCTTTTACTACACCGCCTCCATGTCGGCCCAGGTGGTGACGCCCATGCTGGCCGGTACCCTGATGAACCGGATAGATTACCGGGTGCTCTTCCCCTATGCGGCCATTTTCGTGGCGCTCAGCTTTGTTACCATGCTCTTTGTAAAGCACGGCGACGCCAAGGCCGACGGCAAAAAGGGTCTTTCGGCCTTTGAGAACATGGAGGACTGAAAATGACAAAGGATATCCTGCTTTTAGGGGATGACCGGCTGTATCAGCCCTCCTCCCCTGTCACCGGGGCGGACAGGGAGCTGCTGTCCCGCTGGCGGGAGGACCTGCGCGACACCCTGCTGGACTATCGTCGGCGTCACGGGGCGGGCCGGGCCATCGCCGCCCCACAGACGGGCCTTTTCAAGCGCCTTATCTACATGAACAGCCCCATGGAGGAGCTTTTCATAAACCCCAGCCTGGAATTCCCCGATGAGGAGCGCTTCCGGCTCTATGACGACTGCATGTCCTTCCCCGGCCTGAAGGTACTGGTGGAACGGCATAAACGGGTCGTCCTCCGCTGGCAGGACATGGACTTTCAGCCGAGGGAGCTCCTTGTTGAGGGGGATATGGCAGAGCTTATCCAGCACGAATATGACCATCTGGACGGGATCCTGGCCACGATGCGGGCCGTGGACAGCAGGGCCTTCACTATGCTGCCCACCGGCGGCGTAACAAAAAGTTTATAAATTTTTTCCCGTTTTTTTCTCTCAGGGTCTTGAAAAATTATAAAAGTGTGGTATCATATGCACCGTTAGCACTCAGGAAGTAAGAGTGCTAACGGTGTTGAATTTTGTAAAATAAACATGGAGGTATATAAGACATGAATTTGAAACCCTTGGCTGACAGAGTCGTCCTCAAGCAGGACCAGGCCGAAGAACGCACTTCCTCCGGTATTTTCCTCACGGCGGCCGCCCAGGAGAAGCCCGAGATATATGAAGTTGTGGAAGTGGGCCCCGGCGGGCTTGTGGAAGGCAATCAGGTGGATATGATAGTTAAGGCCGGTCAGAAGGTCCTGGTCGGCAAATACAGCGGCAGCAAGGTAAAGCTCGCGGATGTGGAATACACCATCGTCCGTCAGTCCGATATCCTGGCTGTTATAGAATAAGGAGGCATTACAATGGCAAAGCAGATAATTTACGGTGAAGAGGCCAGAAAGGCCATAGAGCGCGGTGTTAACCAGCTTGCGGATACCGTCAAGATAACCTTGGGCCCCAAGGGCCGCAACGTGGTCCTGGACAAGAAGTTCGGCACCCCCCTCATCACAAACGACGGCGTGACCATCGCCAATGAGATCGAGCTGGAGGACGCCTTTGAGAACATGGGCGCTCAGCTCATAAAGGAAGTCTCCACCAAGACAAACGACGTGGCCGGCGACGGCACCACCTCCGCCACTGTCCTGGCCCAGGCCATGATAAGCGAGGGTCTGAAGAATCTGGCCGCCGGGGCTAACCCCATGACCATGAAAAAGGGCATCCAGAAGGCCTCTGCCGAGGCTGTCAGCGCCATCAAGGCCATTTCCCAGCCCGTATCCGGCTCCAGCGACATCGCCAGGGTCGGCACTATCTCCTCCGGCGATGAGCTCATAGGCAGCCTTATCGCCGAGGCCATGGAAAAGGTCAGCCAGAACGGCGTTATCACCATCGAAGAGTCCAAGACCGCCGAGACCTACAGCGATGTGGTCGAGGGCATGCAGTTTGACCGGGGCTACCTCTCCCCCTACATGGCCACCGACATGGACAAGATGGAGGCCGTTATCGACGACGCTCTCATCCTCATCACCGACAAGAAGGTCTCCAACATCCAGGAGCTGCTCCCTCTGCTCGAGCAGATAGTCAAGGCCGGCCGGAAGCTGCTCATCATCGCCGAGGATGTGGAGGGCGAGGCTCTTGCCACCATCATCCTCAACAAGCTCCGCGGCACCTTCACCTGCGTCTGCGTCAAGGCCCCCGGCTTTGGCGACAGGAGAAAGGAAATGCTCCAGGATATCGCCATCCTCACCGGCGGACAGGTCATCTCCAGCGAGCTGGGCATGGAGCTCAAGGACGCTGATATAAGCATGCTGGGCCAGGCCCACCAGGTCAAAGTCACCAAGGAGAACACCGTCATCGTCGACGGCGCCGGCTCCAGCGAGGATATAAAGGCCCGCACCGCCCAGATCCAGCGCCAGATAGAGACCACCACCTCCGACTATGACAGGGAGAAGCTCCAGGAGCGCCTTGCCAAGCTCAGCGGCGGCGTGGCCGTTATCAAGGTGGGCGCTGCCACCGAGACCGAGATGAAGGAAAAGAAGCTGCGCATAGAAGACGCACTGAACGCCACCCGGGCCGCCGTGGCCGAGGGTATCGTCGCCGGCGGCGGCACCGCCTATGTCATCGCCGCCAAGGCCGCGGACAAGCTTCTCAGCTCCCTGGAGGGCGACGAGAAGACCGGCGCCGCCATCGTTGCCAAGGCCCTGAAGGCCCCCATCATGCAGATCGCCGCCAACGCCGGTCTGGAAGGCGCCGTCATCCTCAGCAATGTGTCCTCCAGCACCACCGCCAACTACGGCTATGACGCCGCCAACGACAAGTACGGCGACATGATATCCCTGGGCATCGTCGACCCCACCAAGGTCTGCCGCAGCGCCCTTGAGAACGCCGCCTCCGTGGCTTCCATGGTCCTCACCAC
>DBGBEC010000202.1:0-29061 GCA_048477415.1 Candidatus Limivicinus sp.
TACAATGAGTATCTTAAACAATGTCTTAATAAAGCGAGGCCTAAAATTTCAAGTGTATTAAAGCGATCTTAGAAAAAACATGCTACTGGCCAACGATCATACCTAAGCAGGTAGGAATAAAGCTCCCGCCGTTCGGATCACAGAGGGTCCGGGCGGCGGGAACTTTTATGTTTTCACTTTATCTCTGTGCGGAGGATGATGGCATAGGATATGAGGGCGAAGACGGCGGAGGCGGTGATGAAGCTCAGCAGGGGGGAGAGAAGATTTACCCCGCCGTCGGGCATGAAGCCCATGGCTCTCTGAAAAAAGCGCCCTATCGCCCTTACTGTCTCAGCTTCCAGCACGAACCTGAACAGGGCCGTCACCAGCAGGATAAGGCCGCCCAGGCCCACCGCCAGATATGTTGACGCAAGCTTTCCCAGCTTTCTCACAGTGAGCACGCAGAGATAGGCCAGAAGGCAGAAGCTAAGATACCAGACGGTCAGCATGAGCCAGTTGAGTACATGGTCCCCATAGCCATAAAGTCCTCCGTAAAGGGTGAAATAGCCCTTGACAAAATAGTGGAGACTGTTGCCTATCAGGGTGTCTATAAAGGCCATGAGCGCGGAGATGAACAGGAACATACAGATAGTCGCCCCATAGATGTAGCGACGGGTGAAGCCGTTCTGGCTTAGAGCCTTAAGATCCTCATGGTATCCGAGCACGCCCAGGACGCACACAAAAACCACGCTGCTGAACTCCAGGCAGTTGGAGCCCACGTTCCCATCGCCCACGCTGAGGGCCACAACGGCAAAGATCAGGCCTGTGATGGCGTATTGTATCAGATAGAAAATGCACATAGGCTTTATCTTGGTGGAGCATTCATACAAAACAGCGGTCTTTAATTTATTCATTTTCCCCTCCGTCTTTCCCGGTGATCTTCACAAACAGCTTTTGCAGATTCATGGAGGCGAGCTGGAGCCGGCTGTCCGGCGGCAGCTCTTCCCGCGCGCCCATTATATAGGCCACTTTCAGGCTCCCCAGTTCGTCCTGAGCTATCACATTCTTGCCCCGGCAATAGTCCTCCACCTCAGCGGCAAGGCCGGAAACGCTGTAGCCCCGCTCCAAAAGGCTCTCCACGCTCTCCTGGAACAGCACGCGGCCCTTGTCTATAAGGACCACCTCCTCGATGAGGCCGGCCACTTCCTCGATAAGGTGGGTGGCTATTATAAAGCTCCTCTCCCCCGCCTCGAACTCCCTCAGCAGCAGCTCATAAAAAAGCTCCCTGTGGTTTGCGTCCAGGCCCAGCACCGGCTCGTCAAATATCACATAGGGCACATCGAGAGCCAGGGCGATGACAAGCTTGAAAATGGACTGATACCCCTTGGACAGGGCCTTGAATCGTTTGTTCACATCCAGGCCGAAGCGCTTCGCGTAGTCCACAGCCTTTTCAAGGTCAAAACTGTCATAGAAAATAGAGCTCCATTTGAAATGCTCCTTCACCTTCAGGTCCCGGTCATACAGGTCCGCCTCGCTCATACAAAAGAGCTTTTCATGGACCGCCATATTCTCCCTTGCGGGAATGCCGTCCACATATACGCTGCCCTCGTCAGCAAAGATACGGCCGGCGATAATATTTATCAGCGTGGACTTTCCCGCCCCGTTTCGGCCCAGCAGGCCATATATTTTCCCCAGCTCAAAGCTGAGCGAGACGCTCTGAAGGGCTTTGACGTCCTTATAGCTTCTGGATACATTTTTTATTTCAATGGCTCTCATCCTCATATCCCCTTTCTATCAGCGAAATGATCTCCTCCTTGGACATGCGCAGCTTCATCGCCTCGCTTATAAGCGCGGTGACATACTGGCTGTAAAACTGGCCCTGCCTCTTCTGCCGTATTTTTGCCACGGCCCCCTCCTTAACGAACATTCCAAGCCCTCTCTTCTTATAGATGATCTCCTCGTCCACCAGCATGTTCATGCCCTTCAGCACGGTGTGTGGATTTATATTCAGCAGCGCCGATATCTCGTTTGTGGAGGGTATCTTCGTCTCCTCGGGAAAAAGCTCTGTAAATATCATGTCCTCAAGCTGCTGGGCGATCTGGATGAATATGGGCTTATCCCCGCTGGGATCAAGCATCATATCATTCACCTCCTCATGTTCATCGGTTAGCTACTCAAGTAACTAACTAACTTACATTTGCATAATAAACCAAGGGAGACCTTTTGTCAAGGGCAGACGGAAAATTTTTTTCAGCGTCATAAATATTTAAGAATAGTTAAAAATCTTGTAGTTAGCTTAATGCTGTGGTAGAATAGCCGTCGGACGGCTATTCTATATTTTTATTTCCTTTTTCTCGCCCCTTGCGGGGCAACCGAAAAAGATGATAAATTATACCATTCCGCTGGCGCTCCATGGTATAACGGCCGTCGGACGGCTATTCCATATCCTTTTACCCTTTTGCTCCCGCCCGGTGGGCTGGAGCGTACAGGCCGCGCCGGTCTCAGGCGGAGAGGGAGAACTCCGCCGACCGGGAAAAATCTATCCAGCCGGCTATGCCGGTAAAAAAAGAGAGGTGTCCCCTATGGGGAATAAAGCAAAGCGCCGCTTCGGCGACAGGAGGGATGGACGGCTTCTGCGGGAGCTGGACTCCATGCATTTCATCGTCCCTCTTATCTATCCCAACCGCTGTGACAACGAGGCGTACATATCCGAACGTATCGACATCACAAACATCAACCGCTATCTGGAGAAGAAAAACCAGGGGGAGGAGGACTTCCCCTATACCCTCTTCCATGTGATAGCTGCCGCCCTGGTGAAGACCCTTACCCTCAGGCCCAAGATGAACCGCTTCATCTGCAACAAGAACATCTATCAGCGGAACGAGGTCTCCCTGTCCTTCGTTGTGAAGAAGCAGTTTGCCGACGACGGAGCGGAAGCCCTGGCCTTCATCCACTCCAAGGACGAGGACACGCTGGACACGCTTCACGAGGCCATCCGGGCCCAGGTTATGGGCTGCCGTTCGGAGAAGGCCGACCGCACCACGGACAGCATGGACATCCTGAACAAGATGCCCCGCTTTCTGTCCAAGTTCCTGGTGTGGCTGATAACGAAGCTTGACAAGCACGGCTGGTGCCCTGATTTTCTTATCGCCACAGACCCCTATTATTCCACGGCGATAATCTCGAACCTGGGCTCTATAAAGCTCAACTGCGGCTATCATCATCTGACCAACTGGGGCACCTGCTCCGTTTTCTGCATAATCGGAGCCAAAGAGAAAAAGCCCTTCTTCGACGAAGAGGGCAATGTTGAATTCCGTGAGACTCTTGATCTGGGCCTCACCATCGACGAGCGCATTGCGGACGGCTATTATTACTCCAAAACCATACGGCTCCTCAAGCACCTGCTGGAGAACCCCGAGCTTTTGGAGCTGCCTGCGGCGCAGGAGGTAGAATACTGATATGAACACAGAAACTGTCAAGACCCCCTGGGAGAAGAGCCTGGGGGATATGCCCATGCACCTGGACTATTTTCAGGGCTCCATGTTCGACGCGGTAAAGGCCATCGCCGACAAGTATCCGAACAACGTAGCCTTTGACTTTATGGGCGCACCCACCACTTACCGCCGCCTTATCGACCAGATAGAGGCCTGCGCCAGGAGCCTGAAGACCATAGGCATACGCGAGGGGGACGCAGTTACCATCGCCATGCCCAACTGTCCCCAGGCCATTTTCATGTTCTACGCGGTGAATCTGGTGGGTGGCATAGCCAACATGGTCCACCCTCTTTCCAGCGAAAAGGAGCTTGAGTTCTATATAAACCAGTCCAAAAGCGTCACCGTGGTCACGCTGGACCAGTTTTACGGCAAGTTCGAGGCCATCCGCCAGAACACCTGCGTGGTGAATGTAGTCCTGGCCCGGATAAAGGACGAGCTTTCAAAGCCCGTGAAGGCCGGGTACATGCTCACCGAGGGGCGGAAGATCGAAAAGATACCCTCTGACGCCCCGGTCATACGCTGGAGGGAGTTCATGCGGCTGGGCCGGGCCTGTTTCTGGAACTATAAGGTGGAGCGCCGGGGCGAGAACGCCGCGGTGGTGCTCTACTCCGGCGGGACCACCGGCACTACCAAGGGTATTTTGCTGACGAACCTCAACTTCAACGCCCTGGCCCAGCAGATCATTGCCGTGAACCCCATGTTCCGCCCCGGGGACAGGATGCTCTCCGCCATGCCTCTGTTCCACGGCTTCGGCCTCGGGGTGTGCATCCACTCTATGCTGGCCTCCGGCGGCCGCTGTGTGCTGGTGCCCCGCTTCACCGCCCAGAGTTATGCCAAGCTCATCACAAAATATAAATGCTGCTTCATCGCCGGGGTTCCTACCCTGTACGAGGCTCTGCTCCGTCTGCCCAGCATGGAAAAGGCGGATCTGTCCTGTCTCAAGGGCGTTTTCTCCGGCGGCGACTCGCTCTCCATCGAGCTGAAGAAAAAGTTTGACGCCTTTCTCCTGGCCCACAACTCCAGCGTGCAGATCCGAGAGGGCTACGGCACGACAGAGACTGTCACCGCCTGCTGCCTGACGCCGCCCCACAAGACCAAGGAGGGGAGCTGCGGCCTGCCCTTCCCGGACACATACATAAAGGTAGTCGCCCCCGGCACAGAGGAGGAGCTGCCCTATGGCCAGGAGGGCGAGGTACTGCTCTCCGGCCCCACGGTCATGCGTGAGTATATAAACGACCCCGCTGAGACCGCCCAGACCCTGCGCCGCCATGAGGACGGCCGGATATGGGTATACACCGGCGACCTCGGCTATATGGACGAGGATGGCTTCACCTTCTTCAAGGGCCGGATAAAGAGGATGATAATATCCTCCGGCTACAACATATATCCCGCCCAGATAGAGAATATCCTGGACGCGAACGAGCTTGTCCACATGAGCTGTGTGATCGGCGTGCCCGACGCTTACCGCATGCAGCGGGTAAAAGCCTTTGTCATGCTCAAGCCCGGAGTTCCCCCCACGGAGGAGACCAGGGAAGCGATCCTGGACTATTGCCGCAAGCACATCGCGAAATATGCCATGCCCAAGGACATAGAGTTCAGGGCGGAGCTGCCAAAGACACTGGTGGGCAAGGTGGCATACCGGGTCCTGGAAGAGGAAGAGACCGCAAAGCATGGCGAGCCGGTCTGCCAGGCATGACCATGAGGGATCTGAAAAGGAACTGTAGATTGGCCCTGGTGCAGGCGGCTCCCATTATGTTCCACAAGGAGCGCTGCCTGGACAAGGCCTTGGAGCTTATTGGCCGCTGCGCCGAGAACGGGGCGGAGCTCATAGTCTTTCCCGAGCTTTTCATCCCCGGATATCCCTATGGAATGAATTTCGGCTTCGCTGTGGGCAGCAGGAGCGCCCCCGGGCGCGAGGACTGGAAGACCTATTATGACAATTCCATCCTGGCCTTTGGGGCGGAGATGGACAGGCTGTCCCGGGCCGCGGTGGAGCTGGGGGTCTATATAAGCATAGGCTATTCAGAGCGGGACGAGCTGACGGCCACCTTATATAACTCCAACATGCTCCTCTCCCCGGAGGGACAGCGGCTGAACCACCGCAAGCTGAAGCCCACCGGCAGCGAGCGGCTGGTCTGGGGCGACGGGGACAGGGACTTTTTCCCTGTGATGGACACGCCCTGGGGCCCCATGGGCAGCCTCATCTGCTGGGAGACCTATATGCCCCTGGCAAGAGTTGCCCTGTATCAAAAGGGGCTCAGCCTGTACATATCCCCCAACACCAATGACAATCCCGAATGGCAGAACACCATACGTCATGTGGCCATCGAGGGCCACTGCTATTTCATAAACTGCGACATGTTTTTCACCCGGGACATGTATCCCCGGACCCAGGGCGCGGCGGAGGAGATAGCGAGGCTGCCCGAAACAGTCTGCCGGGGCGGAAGCTGCGTCATAGACCCATACGGCCACGAGGTCACGGAAACGCTCTGGGACCGGGAGGGCATACTCTATGCCGAGCTTGACATGGACAAGGTCCCCGCCAGCCGCATGGAGCACGATGTCTGCGGCCACTACTCCAGGCCCGATGTGCTCAGGCTGGAGGTAAAAGAGGGCTGAGCGGCAGATCGGGCGTTTTTGAGGCTTTGTCCGGTGACTTTTCAAACGGACTGTGATATACTTATAAAATAAGTCGTCACACTTTCAAAAAACATGGAGGAAGAGAACATGAGCATCAAGAACGAACCGAAGATCAAAAACCCGCTCATCGCCGCCATAAGAGAGCAGCTTGAGCACCGGGCGCTTTGGATGTATCTGCTCTGCGACGAGGCCGGGAAAAAGGGCCTCTCCCCGGAGAGCTACGCCCCCCAGGCCATAAGGCGCTGCGGCATATATCAGGGCGGCCTTCTCCGGCAGAAAGCCGGCGGCGGCGACAGTCTGAAGGGCCTGAAAAAGACACTTTTCACCAAGTTTGCCCAGTGGGTCTTTGAGATGGACATAAAGCGCTGCACAAATGACAACCTTGATATCGACTTTCACTACTGTCCACTCGTGAAGGCCTGGCAGAAGCAGGGCTGCACCGACGAGGAGATATCCCTCCTCTGCGACCATGCCATGTGCGGTGATCGGGGCATTGCCGAGAGCTTCGGCTGTGAGCTGGACCTCCCCGCCACCATCGCCCGCGGCGACGACTGCTGCCAGATCCGTTTTGTCAGAAGAGGCAGATAACAAAGCAAGAGCTCAGCCGGAACGGAGCACTGTTCGTCCCGGCTGAGCTCTTGTCGCTATCTAAAAAAAGTCCACGCAGATACAGCGAGTATTTGCGTGGGCTTTTCATCATCCGCGCCGCCTGAGCGCTGTATCTTCCCTTCAGCCCAGCGCCGAGCTTGTGGCCTCGTCCTCATATTGGCGGGTATAGAGCTTGTAATAGCCGCCCCGGGCAGACATAAGCTCTTTGTGTTTTCCCCGCTCCACTATCTTCCCGTCCTTTACAAGGAGGATCAGATCCGCGTCCTTTATGGTGGAGAGCCGGTGGGCAATGACTATAGAGGTGCGGCCTTTTATTATGGCGTCGATGGCAGACTGTATCTTCTGCTCAGTCATGGTGTCAACGGAGGCGGTGGCCTCGTCCAGGATCAGTATTTTGGGCTTTGCCAGGATGGCCCGGGCGAAGGAGATAAGCTGCTTTTCCCCGGTGGAGAGCAGGTCTCCACCCTCGCCCACATCGCTGTCCAGGCCTTTTTCAAGCTTTCTTATCACATCCTCCGCGGAGACTAGGCGCAGGGCCCGGGCTATCTCCTCCTCAGTCGCCTCCGGATCTCCGTAGAGCAGGTTTTCCCGCACGGTGCCTGAGAAGAGATGAGGGGTCTGGAGCACATAGCCGATGGCGGAGTGGAGCCAGAGCTGGGAACGGTCCCGGGCGTCCCGGCCGTCTATAAGGAGCGTCCCGGCCGTGGGCTCGTAAAAGCGGCAGATAAGGTTCACAAGGGTGGATTTTCCCGCTCCGGTCTCGCCCACAATGGCGATATTGGAGCCGAAGGGTATCTTCAGATCGAAGTGCTCCAGGATATATTCGTCCCCATCCGGATATTTGAAGCTCACATCCCTGAACTCTATATCGCCTTTTATCTCTTCCCAGTTCTCTCTCCTCGCCGTGAAGCTGTCCCCGTATTTTTCGATAACATCGGGCCTGTCCTCCACATCGGAGCGGGTCTCCATAAGCTTTGAATAGCGCTCGATGTTCACCTGAGTGCTGATGAGATCGGATATGGCGTCCACTATCCAGCGCACCGGCTCCATCATGCCCTGGGCATAGGACATGAACATGGAGAAGGTGCCGACCTGCTCCCCGGCGATAAGCCCACCCTTCCACAGCACTACGGCCAGGGCCAGGGAGGAGGCAAAGTTCATGGTGACGGAAAAAAGGCCCCGGAGCCTGGCGGCTTTTACGGATCTTCCCCGCATGCGCTCGGTCTCGGCCACAAAGTCCCGCTCCATCTTCTCTTCCACGACCAGGGTCTTTATGGTCTTGGCCCCGCTTATGCCCTCGTTGAAGTTCCCGGTTATGCGGGAATTTATCTCCCGTATCTCCCGGTTCACCTTAACGAGCCGGGCCTGGAACAGAGAGAAGAGCAGCACGATAAGGGGCAGTATCCCCGTGACCAGGGCCGCGAGGCGGGCGTTCACGCTGAACATAACGATCACCGCCCCCAACACATAGCTTAGCTGCCAGATACAGTCCATCATCGTCCAGGATACAAGGGCCCCAATGCGGGAGGTGTCGCTTATGACCCGGGCGTGGATATATCCAACGCTGTTCTGGTTGAAGTAGGAAAAGGACAGGGTCTGAAGATGTGCGAAGGCGGCGTTTCTCATGTCCATGTCCACCCCTACCTCCACCTTCATGGCCCGCATGCAGGATATATAGTTGGCCCCGGCTACAAAGACGATGGCCAGGAAATAGGCTATCGTAAAAACAGGCAGGCCCTGAAGCGTCCCCTCGGCCACAAAGCGGTCGAGGGCGTAGCGCTGGAAAAGGGGCACGCATATATCCACAAGGCTGCCGCAGAGGCCAAAGGCAAGCATGGCGGCAAGGTCCCCCCTGTATTTCTTCAGAAAGGGCAGGAGCTTCCCCACTCCGAAGAAGGGCAGGCCCCGCTTTTTCTCTTTTTCGCTTTTCATGGCCGCTCCTCCTCTCTCAGCCCGCTTTGTATCTCGTATATTTTCTGATAGATCCCACCGGCGGCTTTCAGGCTGTCATGGCTGCCCCGCTCGGCTATGCGGCCTTTGTCCAGGACCAGGATCGTGTCGGCCCTGGACAGGGTGCTTATACGGTGGGATATGAGGATGACGGTGGCTGTGCCGAAGCGCTTTTCAAGCTCGGCGCGTATTTTGGCGTCGGTCTCCGTGTCAACGGCGGAAAGTGAGTCGTCAAATATCATGATGGGCCTGTCATCGACCAGAATGCGGGCAATGGCTGCCCGCTGCTTCTGGCCGCCGGAAAGGCTGAGCCCGCGCTCGCCCACAAAGGTATCATAGCCCTTTGCGAAGCCCTCCACCGCGCTGTCAAAGCAGGCGGCCGCTGCGGCCTTTTTTATTTTCTCCTCATCTATCCCCTCCTGGCTTATGCCGATGTTCTCTCTTATAGTGCGGGAGAAGAGGAAGGGCTCCTGGAGGACTATGCCGATATTCTGCCGGAGCCAGCCGGTGTCTATATCCCGGATATCCACGCCGCCTATGCTTATCCGCCCCCAGTCCGGCGGCAGCTCATAGAGCTTGTCCAGCAGGAACATAAGGGTGGATTTCCCGCTGCCGGTGCCGCCGAGTATGCCCAGGGTGCTGCCGGCTTTCAGGCAGAAGTCTATATCCCGCAGGATAGGCGGGCAGTTTTCATAGGCAAAGCTCACGTTTTCAAAACGGATGTCACCGTCAAGGGCAGGTCTCAGGGCCCGCTCCGGGGACTGCTCCTCCCGGGAGGCCATGATATAGGCCACCCTGTCCAGGGATACCCCGGCCTTGCTCATCTCCGATATCATGCGGCCCAGCATCCTTATCGGCCAGGTCATCATGGTGTTATAGGAGAAAAAGGCGATATATTCCCCGGGCTGCATTCGCCCCTGGATACAGAACACCGCCCCGAAAACCACCACCAGCATTATCTGCGTACCGGAGAGTATGTCCGCGCTGCTCCAATAGCTGCTCATGGGCTTTGCAAGCTTCATCCAAAGGCTCGTGTAATAGGCGTTCTGCTTTTCAAAGCGCTCGCGCTCATACAGCTCCCTTCCAAAGGCCCGCACCACCCGTACCCCGGTCAGATTCTCCTGGGCCATGGCCGAGAGAAGGCCCTCGTTCTCGTCGCAGGCCAAAAAGGCCTCTCCTATCTTTTTGTGGAAGTGGAGGGAATACAGGATGATCACCGGCACCGGGACGAGGGCGATAAGGCTGAGCCTTACATCCATCGAGAACATGAACGCGACGGACAGGGCCAGCATTATCACGATGCGGAAAATAGATGTGAGCTGCTCCGACACGAAGTTTTTCACCGTGTCTATATCCGAGGTGCAGCGCTGGATGATGTCTCCGGTCCGGTTTCTCATGTGCCAGGCGAAGGGCAGGCGCTCGATGTGGGCAAAAAGCCTGTCCCGCATGGTCTTGACAAGAGTCTCCGCGGCCTTGGTATTGCTCACCCTGAAGCTGTACAGGGCCGCTACCTTTACAAGGGCGGCCAGCATTATGGCCAGAGCCATTATCCATATGTGCTCCCCCAGATAAGGGAAGCCGCCCAGCCTATCCACCAGAGCCATGACCGGCGCCGGGAAGTCCGCCGCCGCCCCGCCTATGGCGTTGTCCACCGCGGCCCGCACTATCTGTGGAATGAGCATATCCGCCAGGGCCGCCAGGGCCGCAGAAAGCATGCTCAAAAGGAACAGCCCCCTGCTGCCCCTTAAAAAACTCCATATGAGCCCCCGTTTAAAGGCCCTGTCTCCCCCTTGGGGAAGTTTTTCCATCTCTTTGACCTCTCAAAATCAAAAAATAAACGCCCTTGGCCCGGCTATTATAGCACAGGCCAGGCCTCTTGTGAAGGGAGCTCCGCGGCGTCAGAAGAAGCCGACTGCATTCCGCTTGTGGCGCTGCCCCAAGCTGCATATCCGTCGGCTCCCTCTTCCTTATCCAAATCAAACCCGCTTCGCTGGGCTTTGATTTGGGGAGGCTATGGGCGGAGACAGCGCTGCTGGCTGTCTCCGCCCGGTTTGGCTCATATCAGCTTTGTTCGGTCAGAAGCTTCAGGATCTGTACGGCGTTGCTGGCGGCACCTTTTCTCACCTGGTCGCCGCAGCACCAGAGACAGAGGGCGTTTTCGTCGCACAGGTCCTCTCTTATCCGGCCTACCCAGACCAGATCCTGATCGCTGGTGTCAAGGGGGGTGGGGTAGGAGCGGCCCTGATAGTCCTCTACAAGGCGGCAGCCGGGGAAGTTCCTTATGGCCTCCCGGGCCTCCTCCAGGGATATCTTACGCTCTGTCCTGACAGTGAGGGCGATGGAATGAGAGCGCATAACGGGCACCCGCACGCAGGTGCAGCTCACCTTCAGCTCCGGCAGATGGAGTATACGGCGGCCCTCGTTCTGCATTTTCATCTCCTCATCGGTATATAGATTTTCAAGCTCGTCGCCGATAAAGGGGATAACGTTCATGGCTATCTGGGTGGGGAACACCTTCGCCTCGGGCTTTTCGCCCCGGGCGATGGCCTTCATCTGGCCCTCCAGCTCCATAAGGCCCTGCTGGCCGGCCCCGGAGACCGCCTGATAGGTGCAGGCCGTGATGCTCTTTATTGGGGACAGGGCGGCAAGGCCCGCCACGGCCATGAGGGTGATTATGGAAGAGCAGTTTGGGTTCGCGATCACGCCGCCGCTCTTCAGAGCGTCCTCCCCGTTTATCTCCGGCACCACAAGAGGCACCTCCGGGTCGAGCCGGAAAGCGGAGCTGTTGTCGATATACAGGGCGCCGCTTTCCACAACGGCGGGGGCAAATTTCCTGGACATGCCGTTTTTCACGGCCCCCAGCACAAAGTCCATGCCCTTGAAGCTGTCCTCCCGGGCCTCCTGTATCTCTATCTCCCGACCCTTGAAAAGGATCTTCTCCCCGGCGCTTCTGGCGCTGGCCAGGGGCAGGAGCCTGTCTATGGCTATGTCATATTCCTCCAGCACCTTCAGCATCTCCCGGCCTACAGCGCCACTGGCCCCAAGTATGGCCACGTTATACTTTTTCATAAATGTCTCCCCTCCGCCGCCAGATCGCGGCCTATTTGATAAAAATTTTCACTGCCTCCCCCGCTGTATCATCCGGCAAAGCCGTCGTACAGGACACGGATGGCGGTCTCATAGTTCTCGTTCTCAACGCCCACAATGATCGACAACTCATCCGCCCCCTGGGCAATGGTGCGGATATTCACCCCGTTGTCGCCCAGGGCCCGGAAGAGCTTGCCGGAGATACCGGGTCTGGAGGTCATCTGCCGTCCCACGGCGGCCACCAGGGCTATCCCCTCTTTAAGCTCCACACTGTCCGGGCGGCAGAGCTTTTTAAGCTCCGCTATCACGTCGTACACCCCGTCGCCAAGGGCGGCGCTGGAGGACACCAGTGCAAAGGAATCCAGCCCCAGGGTTATATGCTCCACGGGAGCCCTGTATCTGTCCAATATCTCCAGAGCCTGGCGCAGGGTGACGCTTATGTTTATGTTGCGCTTCCTCACAGTTATGATGCTGAAATTTTTCCGTCCGGCGATGCCGGTTATAAAGCGCTCCCGGCTCTCCTCCTCGGCAACGCCCTCCACGATGAAGGTGCCGGGGTCCTCAGGCCTGTTGGTGTTCCTGATGTTCAGGGCTATCCCCCGCTCCTTTACCGGCTGTACAGAGTCCTCGTGGAGGACGGTGGCCCCCATGAAGGCCAGCTCTCTCAGCTCCCCATAGGTTATGCGTGAGATGGGCTTTGGGTCCTTCACTATGCGGGGGTCGGCCATGAGTATGCCGGAGACGTCGGTCCAGTTTTCATACACGTCGGCCTTCACCGCCGCGGCGGCCAGGGCGCCGCTAACGTCGCTCCCGCCCCGGGTCATCACCTTTACCCGGCCGGTGGGCAAAAGCCCGTAAAAGCCGGGGATAAGCACCCGGCCGTGCTCCTCAAGCGCGGAGGCTATGGCCGTCTCCGTCCTCTCCCGGTCTATCTGACCGTCAAAGCCGAAAAACACACAGTCCGCCGCGTCAACAAAGCGAAAGCCCAGATACTCGGCCAGGAGCCTTGAGGTGAAATATTCCCCCCGGGAGACCAGCTCATCCACGGACATATCCCGGTCCATCCGCTTTTCCAGCGACATCAGCTCTTTTTCCACATCATAGCTCAGGTCCAGACTGTCCCTTATTTCCACAAGGCGTCTTTCTATTGTATGCATGATATCGGCGCACGACACGCCATAGCTCAAATGGGCGTGGCAGAGATACAGCAGATCCGTGAGCTTGTGGTCATCCGGGCCCCGCTTTCCCGCCGCGGAGGACACCACCAGCCGCCTTGAAGGGTCCGCGTCTATTATGGCCTTCACTTTTTTGAACTGCTCCGCCCCGGCCACAGAGGAGCCGCCGAATTTCGCGACCTTCAGCATGATCCCACCTCACTGTTCAAGGGCGGCGAAAAACAGCTTTTCGCCCCGGGCCCTTATCTCACGGGCCAGGCTGTGCATCCGCTCCACGCTGATGGGCTTTGTTATCACTCTCGCCAGGCCCTGCTCCCGCTCCACGAGCTCCGCCGGGAGCTCCTCCGCCAGTTTTTCCGGGAGCCGGACATAATATATGTGGCTCACCGCGCCATTTTCCGCCCTGACCCGGCGGCAGGAGGGACGAAGCATCTCCCGCTGTCCCATAAGGGCGGAGCTCAGGTCCCGGAGGACGGCGGAGGCGGTGGGCCAGCGGCCCGCCCCCTGGCCCATGAGTACTATCGAGCCGGAATTCTCCCCCTCATAGCGGGCCATATTGTAGTTTTCAAGGACGGAGCACTCAGCCGCCCCCTCCCGCAGGAGCACCGGCTCAACATAGGCATATACGCCTTTTTCCGTCCTGCCGCCCCGGGCCAGGAGCCGGCAGGTATAGCCCCGGCTTCTGAACCAGGCCGTATCCTCAAGGCCGATGGAATCTATCCCCTCGTTGAAAAGTCCCTGGTCAGGGAGCATATCATAGGCCACGGCGCAGGCCAGCATTATCTTTCTCAGGCTGTCAAGGCCGGTCACGTCTGCGCTGGGGTCCGCCTCGGCATAGCCCAGGGCCTGGGCCTCCTTCAGCGCCTGGTCATAGTCAAGGCCAAGGCGCTCCATGGCGTCCAGCATGAAGTTCGTGGTTCCGTTGAGTATGCCCCTTAGAGAGACTATCCTGTCGCTCTGCCGGGCGAGGGAGAGATCATGAAGGAAGGGCACAGCCCCGCCGCAGGCGGCGCTGAAGAGGAAGGCCACGCCGTTTTCCCGGGCCAGCTCCCCCAACTCTATGCCCTTTTCGGCCACCAGGGCCTTGTTTGAGCTGACAAAGTGCTTCCCGGAGCGCAGAACAGCCGAGGCATAGCTGAAGGCGGGCTCGATCCCGCCCATTACCTCCGCCACGGCCCCTATGCTGCCGTCATTGACGATCTCCTCTATGCTTGTGAGCTTGAAGGGCTTGTCCGCCTTTCCCGGTCTAACCAGCACCGGGCCCCGCTCCAGCCCCAACGCCGTTTCCAGCATTCCATACACGCCCACTCCAACTGTTCCAAATCCCAGGACCGCAACCTTCATAGCTTCCTCCGAAAAAATTTATGTCCGTGCAAAAAAGACACTTGTATTTTTGACGTGGACAGTGTATCATATGCCTTGAGCAAAAACAAGCCCCTGTTTTACATTTTTTTGCAGCGCTCGATTTAAGGAGGCAGGCAATGCTTGACAGTTATCTGATAGTCCACAAGAGTATTTTGCCCGAATATTACGAAAAGGTGCTCCATGTGCGCCGCCTTATGGAGAGCGGCAGGACCCGGGAGGTGAGCCAGGCGGTGAAGCAGGTGGGCATTTCCCGCAGCACCTATTACAAATACAAGGATTTTATATTTGAGCCCTCGGACATGCCCGGTGGGCGCAAGGCGGTGCTCTCCATGATATTGGACCATGAACAGGGAGTTTTGAGCGGGCTGCTCGCCTGCATATCCCGGGCGGGGGCAAGCGTTCTGACCATAACACAGAGCCTGCCCATCCACGGGAAAGCCAGCGTTACCATTTCCCTGGACATAAGCGGCATGGAGGGGAGCATGAGCGGCCTGCTCTCTTCCATAGAAGACACGCCGGGGGTGGATAATCCCAGGCTTTTGGCCGTGGAATAAGGAGGATGAAGGATATGGAATTTCAAAGCACACGCAGCGCCCTCATAAGGGCGGACGGGCCCAGGGCAGTGCTTCAGGGTCTGGCCCCGGACGGGGGATTATATATAGAAAAGGAGCTTCAGGGCCGCCCCTTCGACTGGAGGGCCTGTCTGAAGCTCCCGCCGCTCGCCATGGCGGAGATGGTCTTGGAGCACCTGCTCCCGGGCTTTGAGGACATGGGTCTGCTCGTCCGCCGGGCCTATGAGGGGAAATTCGCCTCACCGGAGCTCACGCCCCTTGTCCCCGTTGGGGAGGACTATGTGCTTGAGCTTTTTCACGGCCCCACCAGCGCCTTCAAGGACGTGGCCCTTTCAATGCTGCCCCAGCTTATGACGGCGGCCAGGTCCCAGGCCGCTGTGGATGAGCGGATAATCATCCTTACCGCCACCTCCGGGGACACCGGAAAGGCCGCGCTCAAGGGCTTTCAGGACGTGGAGGGCACCGGAATAATCGTTTTCTATCCCGATGGCGGCGTCTCTCCGGTGCAGAAGGCCCAGATGGTGAGCCAGGAGGGGCGCAACCTAAAGGTCTGCGCTCTCCGGGGCAATTTTGACGACTGCCAGCGGGGTGTGAAAGAGGCCTTTGCCAGGCTCAGCGGGGATAAGGCCCTTGAAAAAGAGGGGCTCCGCCTCTCCTCGGCAAACTCCATCAACATCGGCCGTCTCGCCCCCCAGGCGGTGTATTATTTCATCGCCTACAGCAGGCTCTGTGCCCTGGGCAGGATAAAGCCCGGCGATCCTGTGGATTTCTCCGTGCCCACGGGGAATTTCGGGGATATCCTGGCCGGATATTACGCGAAACTAATGGGTCTGCCCGTGGGGCGGCTCATCTGCGCCTCCAACGCAAACCGGGTGCTGACAGATTTCTTCGCCACCGGTGTCTATGACCGGCGGCGGGACTTTGTGAAGACCAGCTCCCCCTCCATGGACATTTTGGTGTCATCCAACCTGGAGCGGCTGCTGTTTCTGGCCTCGGGCGGGGACTGTGACTTTGTAAAAAGCTCCATGGAAAAGCTTGGCCGGGAGGGCTTTTATTCCGTGCCGGAGCCGGTGATGGAGAATATCCGCGCGGTCTTCTCCGCCGGCTGCTGCGATGAGGAGCGCTGCGGCGAGACCATCGGCCGCGTCTGGCGTGAGCTGGGCTATCTCTGCGACCCGCACACCGCCGTGGCCTTCGCGGTGGCAGAGGAGCAGAAAAAGGAGCGGGGGGATAAACGGCCCATGGTCGTTCTCTCCACCGCCTCCCCCTATAAATTCCCCGGTCCGGTGCTGAAGGCCATCGGCCTTGAGCCGGGTGGAGACGAGTTTTTCCAGATGGAGGCCCTCAGCCGTGAGACCGGCCTGCCCATCCCGCCGGGTCTGGCCGGGCTCCGGGGCAAAAAGACCCTGCACCGGGATCTTATAGGCCCGGAGGCCCTGACAGAGTATATAATTGATATTTTGAGAAAGGGAGAGGTGTGAGATGCGCCTGAGGATCCCCGCAAGCTCGGCAAACCTTGGCCCGGGTTTCGACTGCTTCGGCGTCGCCTGGCAGCTTTATAACGAGATAGATTTTGAGCTGAAGGGCGACGGACTGGATATAAAAGGCTGCCCCAAGGCCTACAGGAACAGGGAGAACCTGGCCTACCGGGGCTTCAGGGCAGTGCTTGACTGGGCCGGTATCCCCGAGGAGCCCCTGTCCATCGATTTTGTAAGGACTGATATCCCCGTCTCCCGGGGCCTGGGCTCTTCCGCCGCGCTTATCTGCGGCGGGGCCGTGGCGGCAGACGCGCTCTACGGCCTTGGTCTTGGCCGTCAGAGGCTTTTAGAGCTCTCAAGCGCCGTGGAGGGCCACCCGGACAATATCGCCCCGGCGCTCTGCGGGGGCTTCACCGTGTCTGCCATGGAGGGGGAAAAGGTCATGTCCGCCCCCTTCCCGCTCAGCGGCTCCCTCCGCTTCGCGGCTTTGGTGCCTGATTTTGAGCTGTCCACCCAGCTCTCCAGAAGCGTGCTGCCGGAGAAGCTGTCCAGGGCGGACGCCATATTCAACATCTCCAGAAGCGCCCTTCTGATAAAGGCCCTGGAGACGGGAGATCCGGAGCTTCTCCGTCCCGCCCTGGAGGACAGGCTGCACCAGCCGTACCGGGCGGAGCTCATCCCCGGCTTTGAAGCTCTGCGGTCCCTGTCCATGGAGCTGGGCGCCCTGGGCTTCTGCATATCCGGCGCGGGCTCCACCCTGCTGTGCATATCCGGCAGCGAGGAGCTTTCCCGGCTCATGTCTGAGCGCATGAAAAGCTCCTTCCCAAGCTGGCGGCTCATCCCCCTCCTCCCCGACGGGCAGGGCGCGGCGATACTGTCTTTCTAAGGCCGCCATCCCGGCGGAGAAAGGGCCGGGCCTTCCATCATGTTCTTTTCCCATAATAACAGCAGCCCCTGCCGCGGTTTTATCTTCCCGCGGCAGGGGCTGTTTTGTCTATGGCAGATCAGGCATTTTACTGGCGGTCACAAGAGCTTTCTGTAGACGGTGCGGTCGGGGTTTGCAGCCGCCTTTATTATCCTCAGCAGCTCCCCATCCTTGCCCTCCATCTGCCCCCGCGGGAGCACGAGGGCTTCAAAGGGGGTGGTATAGATAAACAGCTCGCGCCGGGTCCAGACCACAAGGGCCAATTCGTCCCACCTCATTTCAGAGCGCCTTTTCCCGTCTGAGGCGACGATCTTTTCTGCTGAGAAGGTATAGCTTACGCCGCTCAGCCCACGGGAGGCCCTGGAAGCCTGGGCCAAAAACATCAGCGGAGTCACCACCGGGTTCAAGATCCCAATGCCAATGACCGCCGCGCTGAGGAAAGCGCTGACCCTGCCCACAGTCGCAAGGCCCAGGGCAAGAAAAGCGGCGCTGAGCAAAACGCGAAAGAGCCCCTGGACAGATATGAAGGAATGGTACATCTTATAGGCAAAGATATCCCCTGTCCCGGGCTTTATCTTCACAATGACGAAAGAGTTTTCACAAGGATCCATTTTAAACCACCAAAGAAAAAATGTTAAGGGACCGACGACCGCAATATTCTCCCACGGGACCGGGGAGAATATTGCTTTCATATGAGCCGGGGGGAGAATATCAGCCAAACAGCATGTTTGGAATAACTGTGGAGATCCAGGGAAAAGCGGTGAGTATGAAGAGCCCGATCAGCAGAGCCGGGAAATACGGCAGCATGGACTTTACGACCTTGGCAAAGCTGAGCCCGGTGATAGCCTGGCCGAGGAAAAGCGCGGTCCCAAAGGGCGGCGTGAAAATGCCGATGACCACATTGAGACATATGACGACGCCGAAATGTATCGGATCTATGCCGATGGCCATCAGGGCCGGGAGGAGGATCGGGGTGAAGATCATGATCGCGATGTTGGAATCCATGAACATGCCGATTATAAGGAAAATGATGTTGATTATT
This sequence comes from Candidatus Limivicinus sp., assembly GCA_048477415.1. Lineage (GTDB taxonomy): Bacteria > Bacillota > Clostridia > Oscillospirales > Oscillospiraceae > Limivicinus. Next base: position 18,317 of record DBGBEC010000202.1, read on the forward strand.
ATCAGCATTCCGAACCAGCCCACGTTCAGGCCCGTTACGAACTCCTGTACCACCGCGGCCACGCCCGCGCGGCTCACTACCTGGGCGAAGACGCTGGCCGCGCCGCAGATAAAGAACATCGCCCCAATGTTGGCGACAGACTCTTTCGCGGCGTCTACAAAGGTCTTCCAGCTCACGCTGCGGTAGAAAATGGCGGCGACCAGAAGCGCGAACACCGCGGACATGGCGGCAAGCTCCGAGGCGGCAAATTTGCCGCTGTACATCCCCACAAGCAGAGCTACCGGCACAAGGAAGCCGGGGATACCGTGCACGAACACTTTGAGCCGCTGCTTAAATTCCGTGGGCCCGTTATAGGTGGGCCAATTCCGCCTGTGCGCCATGATGGAGACGCTTACCATGAACAGGATAGTCATGAGTATCGAAGGCAGGATACCGGCGGCAAGCATCCTTATGCCGGACTGCTCCGCATAGAGCGCATAGAGCATAAGGGGGATGGAGGGCGGGAAAAGCGGTCCCAGCGTGGATGAGGCCAGCGTGAGGCCCAGGGCCTCGTCAAGCTGATATCCGGCGTTGACCTGCGCCTTTATCTCGATCTTGCCAAGGCCGCCTATGTCCGCCAGCGCCGCGCCGGACATTCCGGCAAAGACCAGGGAGGCCACCACATTTACCTGGGCCAGGCCGCCCTTCATCTTGCCCACCGGCGTGACCATGATCGCGTTGAAGATCGAGTCTGTCAGGTTGAGATGGTTCATGAAGGTACCGGCAAATATGAACATCGGCACAGCAACCATACCAATGCTGTTCATTGACGAGCCCATTTTCTGAACGACCGCTCCCAGGTTCACGCCGTTTGTGACCAGGAACAGACCGCCCACGAAGTAAAAAATGTATCCTACCGGCGTTCCAATGACGAGCAGCAGGAGGAAGAGAACGACTATACCGGCAATATCCATTAGTTTTCCTCCTTTTCTTCCTCAAGCCCGGCCATGTGCATTGCTTCCTGCATGAGTTCCTCCTGAATGCTGAGCTCATGGACGGTCTCGGTCTCTTTCTTCTCGACAAAAAGATCTATGATCTCCGCGAACATCTCGACCAGCGAGAGCGCTATGCCTATACCCAAAACACCGTAATACGCGATATTGGAAAAGCCGCTGGCGACCATGGTGCCCATGCCGACTTTTGATATCCAGATCTTGAAGCCCACCGCCATCATGACAAGGCAGGCCAATTCCACAAGATAGTGGACCACGCCGAACACTCTGCGCACAGGTTTCGGCGAGACATCATATACAAAGCTGACGCCTATGTTGGCCTTTTTATACAGATTGGCGGGCATGGCCGTAAAAACGAGGATTATTATAAACCAGCAGCCTATCTCATAGCCCCATACAAGGCTTACGGTGAAGAGCTCGCGCATGATGACCGTTATGGCGATCGTGGCGACTGAGGCGTACATACAGAACGACTGCACAACGAAAAGCAACTTATAGAGCCGCTCCAAACCGGATCTCAGGATATTTCTTTTTAGCATACTTAACGACTCCTTAACGATAGTTTAATTTCATAAAGGGAACAGATGAGCTGTTCCCTTTATGGCAAGCTGTTTTATTGATCGCTTTGAGTCTGTTTAATAGTTCGCGAGATAATCCTCGATATAGCTGAAGTATTCGGCATACTGGGGATAGTTCTCGGCCTTGAGGGCGTCGACGCCGGCCTTGAAGGCCTCTACGTCAAGGCCGTCCTCGGCGGTTATTATGGTCATGCCATTGTCGGTGAGTTCCTGCTTGTACTCCTCTTTCTTGGTGGAGAGCACTTCATTCATATACGCCTGCTGAGCGGCGCTGGCGTCTCTGAGGACCTGCTGGTCCTCCTCGCTCAGAGAATTCCAGGTGTCGGTGCAGATGTAGCTGACGTTGAAGTCAAAGAGGTGGTTGGTCTCCATAACATACTTCTGGCAGTCCCACATCTGATAGGAGCTCAGGGTCGAGTAGGGATTTTCCTGGCCGACAACGGTGCCGGTGGTAAGCGCCGCGATAGTCTCTGTCCAGTCGATGGGGACGGGGGTGCCGCCCATGCCCTGTATGCACATGGTGTACACAGGGTTGGTTATGCAGCGGATCTTCTGACCGTTCAGGTCAGAGGGTGAGTATACAGGGAAATTGCATGTAAGCTGGCGGGCGTCAACAGAGTAGTTCAGGCCAAAGATCGTCATGCCGGAGATCTGGTTGCACTCCTCTATCATCTCGGCAAGAAGGCTGTTCTTTTCCAGGTCTACAAGCTTTTCCCCGTCCATGGGATCGGTGTACAGATAGGGCATCGACCACACCTCCATGTCGGGATAGAAGGTGGCAAGCTGAGCGAAGGAGCAGCCGCCGATGTCGATAGTACCCATAATGGCGCCCTCAAGGGTCTCCTGTATACCGCCCAATTCGCCGTTATAGTACACGTCCACAAAAACGTTCTCGCTGTGCTCGTTCACATAGTCAACAAAGCACTGTGTGAACTGGCCGTTGGTGGATTCCTTGGAGTTGTGCTGGTTCATTACAAGGATCTCCCTGCCAAGAGCCTTGGCCTCGGCCACGGTGGCGGGCACGCCGCCCTCGGCGGGCTCCGCTTCAGCCCCCTCTGCCGTGGGGGCTTCCGTCGCGGCGGGGGCCTTCTGGCCGCAGGCAGTCAGCGCGAAAACCATAAGCAGCGCAAGAGCCAGTGCAATAAGCTTTTTCATACGTTCTCTCCTTTTTTTTTAATTGATTTTCAGAGTGGAAATAAAGAACTGCCGTCGCCGGAGGAGGGCTCAGCGCCTGCCCCAGAAGGCGGGCAGCCACACCGTCATCTCGCCCATTCCCCTGTTGTCCCAGGCAAAATAGGGGATCATTCTGAGCTTTACCGGCTTCAGGGAGCAGTCTCCCAGGGTCTGATACAGTTCATCCTCCTCGTACCAGTCATTGTCCTCGAAGGTCAGCCCCTCGGTTTCGAGAGAGACCAGTTCATGCCCCTTGATACTCAGGCTCTCCTCCTTGAACACCGCGTCTACAGGGAGCATTATCCGGCCGAGGTCCTTCGCCTCTGTATCCGGCGTCTCCACACAGTAGAGCAGCGGCCCCCGCTCGACGGCTACCTGGTTGAGGTCCTCCTCGACCTTGGTGTGGGCAATGGTCAGCCTGACGGGCATGTCCATGTTCAGCTCGACCAGCGAGCCCTCGGCCTTTTCAAGGGCCACATCCAGATAGCTCCCCGCGTCGTCCCGGCTCAGCTTTCTGAACTGCGTGCCGTTCACCGTGACTGAGCCGCCGCGGAGCCAGCCGGGTATCCTGAGCTTTAACGTAAAGGGCCTGTCCTCCTCGATCTTTTCAAAGCGGAAGAGCACTCTGCCGTGCCAGGGATATTTGGTCTCCTGGCGCATGGTAAAGCTCGCGCCGTTTTCCAGTCTCGCGTCAATATGGCTCTCTCCATACATTCCAAGCCAAATGGCGTTTTCAGACTGCATATAGGCATACTCGCTGGATTGGGTGATAAAGCGCGCCATGTTGGGCGGGCAGCAGAAGCAGGGCATCGTATTCACCCTTGAGCGGGGCCATATCACCTCATAGTCAAGCTCCTGAGTACGCCGGAGCATATTTTCATAAAAATACTTGTCCCCGTCAAGGCTGACCGAGGCGATGGCCAGGTTCAGCATCGTGCGCTCGATAAGATCAAAATACTTGGCCTCCGGCTCCACAGCGAACATCCGCAGATTCCACATGATGTTCCCAAGCGCGCCGCAGGTCTCGTTGTAGGCGGTGATATTGGGAAGCTGATACTCGTAGCCATAGGCCTGGTGCACAAAGCTTACCTTGGCGCCGTTCAGATAGGGGAACAGGCCGTAGGGCGAGTTGCCGGTGTAGAGCGCGGCATTGCCGCCGTTTATGTAGGTCTTCTGTCCGGCGCCGTTTTTCCACACTCTGTCCAGCATGAGCTTCAGCTCCTGCTCACCTGTCTCCGCGAACAGATCGGCCACCCCGGCATAGAGATATGTGGAGCGGACGCAATGGCCCATTATTTTCTTGTGGCTGCGCAGAGGCGTGGCGTCCTGATTGTCAAAGGAACCGTTTTGCACCAGGTCACGCACGGCAACGGCCATCTTCGCTATCTCAAGAAACTCCCGGTCCCCGGTGCTGCGGTAGAGCTCCACAAGCCCCATGTAGTGGGAAGGGCAGACCTCGGTCTTGGCGATCCCCGCCTCAAGAAAGCCCTGATACATATTCTTCAGATAAGCGGCGGCCTTGACCGCGATGTCCAGGAACGCCGTCTTGCCGGTGACTCGCGCATAGGCGCAGGCGGCGGTGAACAAATGGCCAAAGTTATAGCACTCAAAGTCGTTTATATCGCCCAGCCTTGAGGTCTCCCCGCCTTCGTTCTCCCTGTCGGCGATGATCTGCTTTGTGGAGATATAGCCGTCGGGCTGCTGGCACTTCCCTATCAGGTCGATATATTCGTCTAACTCCGCCTCAAGCTTTTTATCCTTCCGCTTTGCCACCACATATGTGGCGGCTTCGAGCCATTTATAAAAATCTCCGTCCGCGAAGGGAGTACCCTCGTGCTTTCCCTGGTGCAGGCCGGCGGCGACCCGGAAATTCTCGACAACGTGGAACCAGGGGTCATTGTCCTCGAACATCGCCCGGATGTGGGGCACTGTGCTGTCCGCCGCCACATCAAAGCGCTCCCGCCAGAATCCGCCGTCCCAATCTACCCTATCCTGAGGTACAGAGCTGACCTTCGCATAGGGGCTCTTTCTGGTATCTATTACCATTGTCTTCCTCCCAGTCAACGAATCAATAGGTTTTTTATCTTATGGTCCCTTTGCGCTCCAGCGCCTTTTTCAGCTCCGCCGCTCCAAAGGCCGGGCTGCCAAGAAAGGCTTTTCCGAAAACCTGCTCCAGATGGGGCGCGGCATAGGCCATGCTCCCCTGAGCCAGGACAACGATATCCACCTTGTCCACGATACCCGCCGCGGCCTCTGTGAGCCGCGTTTTGAACTGCTCCTGGTCAAGGCCGAAGGCCCCGTCTATCAGGCATTCAACGAGCTCTATCTTCTTCCCCGCCTCTCTTGCCACGCGGGAGATGGTGTTCATCGTCGGCACAAGAGTGGTTGGCAGCGTTGCCATAACGCCTATGCGGCTGCCGGACCTGACGGCCTCGCGGCACATCTCCTCGTCGACCCGCACTATGGGAACGCCGATGTATCTCGCCACATCCTGCGCACAGTCAGCGACCTCGCCCACGGAGGAGCACAGGTTCAGTATGGCGTCCGCACCCTTCTGGGCGGCCTCCATATACATCCCGATGAGGCGGGCCGCAGGGGCCGTCGTAACATATCCGGCGTCTCTGACCTCGGCAAGAATGCTGGGGTCCTGGAGACTGTACAGCTCAACATCGTCGCCAAGCTGCTTTTTCACTTCAAATTCCACATGCTCTATAAGCTCCGGAGTAGTGCTCGTATACACAAGAGCAACCTTCATCTGTATTACCTCTCACATTAGATTTGCGCTCGGCTTTTATCCTACATACTATATTGGTTCAATAATAGCATGGCTTTACACTGTGAGCAATATGGAATAATTTATAAAACTTTCGCCTATCATTTATCAAAGTTGCACAAGGCTTTGGCCTCTCTAAGCATTTATATTCCCCTGTATTTTTGCTGTTTTGCCCGAAAACAGCCCGATATTTGGCGGGAACGAATATTTGACTGATTTAAGCTCGTGCCATGCCCAAAACATAGTACATATGATATCTTCTCATGCAGCAGGAGCAGCACTTTTTATTTCAGGCCGAGGGCCCTGTCCCGAAACAGCAAAAAGGTCTGAAGGACCGGCGCGAACGCGATCCTTCAGACCTTTTTTGCTTTAAAACTTCCTTTTTATCGGGTACTAAGCTGTCATTTGCGGAAATACTGCCTGTCGTAGTTTGCCTGGATGGCCTTTACCTCCATGGTCAGGACGTCGTTTACAGGCGTGGGTATGCCAAGAGCCCGGCCATAGTCGGAGAGTTTGCCGTTGAGGACCTCTATCTCGGTCTGGCGCTGGTTCATCAGCATATCCTGTGCCATGGACGGATAATAGTCTCCCATGTTCTCGATGAAGTTTTTCAGGTGGATGTTCTCAAATTCCACCGGGTCAAAGGGCACGCCCTTGGCCGTGGCGACGGCGCAGGCCTCCCGCACCACGCCCCTGAAAAGCTCCATGCCGTGCTCGTCCCGGGCCACTTCAAATATCTTCAGGCGCAGCAAGGCGCAGACCGTGTTGACCGTGCAGTTGATGATGACCTTTTTCCAGATGTTGGGCCGGTCATCCTCGTTGAACTGGGCGCGGCAGCCCCCGGCATTAAAGAGCTCGGCCAGGCTCTCTCCGGCGGCCCTGGTGAGCGGCCCCATCTCAAGGGGGCCAAAATGGACCAGAGTGCCCTCCACCTCGGTGCTGACGCAGCAGCCGGGGCCCTGAAGCGCGGTGCCCAGAGCGCCGGAGCCCACAAGGATACGGTTTGCGGGGAAGCGGCGCAGCAGGATATCATCGTTGCCCAGGCCGTTTATCAGGGAGCATACGACGGTATTCTCCCCGATACATGGCATAGCGCTCGTGACAGCGGCGTCAAGCTGGGTGGCCTTGGTCACAAAGATGACTATATCCATTATACCTATGCCGTCTGCGGTGCAGGCGGTCTTGAAACCGTCAAGATGACAGTGGGCGTCGGGATAGACGATGAATTTTAGGCCATCCCGAGCGATCTTATCCATGTGCTCCCTGTACATATCCACTAAGGTGATGTCCGCGCCGCCCTTTCTAAGGTATCCGGCAAAGCAGCTTCCTGCCGCGCCGCAGCCTATCATTGCGATCTTCATGGCTTAAGTCTCCTTATATTTCAGATCAGAACGCACCCTCGCAGTAGCTGGTGGTGACGGCACCGGTGGCGGCGGAGGATACGCTTCTTGCGTATTTCACCAGGTATCCGGACTTGACCTTGAGGGGGGGCTGCCGCCAGGCGGCAATGCGCCCTGCAATGGTCTCCTCGTCCACGTTCAGGTTTATGCTCCTGTTGGGGATATCCACGGTGATCATGTCCCCCTCCTCTATCACGGCGAAAACTCCGCCCTCCATGGCCTCCGGAGACACATGGCCGATGGCCGCGCCCCTTGTCGCGCCGGAGAAGCGCCCGTCGGTGAGCAGCGAGACGGTCTCCCCCAGGCCCTTGCCAACGATGGCGGCGGTGGGAGAGAGCATTTCCCTCATGCCGGGACCGCCCTTTGGGCCCTCGCATTTTATGACCACCATGTCGCCGGGGACTATATCCCCGTCCAAAATGGCTTGAGTGGCGTCCTCCATATAGTTGAACACTCTGGCTCTGCCGCTGTGGCTCATCATCTGGGGGCAGACGGCGGCAGCCTTTACCACGCAGCCCATGGGAGCCAGGTTCCCGAAAAGCACGGCCAGGCCGCCCTGAGGGCTGTAGGGCTCGTCGATATGGCGGATAACGGAGTAGTCCCTCACCTGGTGGCCCGGGAGCAGCTCGCCCAGGGTCTTTCCAGCCACGGTCAGGCAGCCGGTGTGCAGGAGCGCCTTGCGGTCGAGCTCGTGCATGACGGCGTATATCCCGCCGGCGTGGTACAGATCGTCCATGTGGTGGTGGCCGTTGGGGCTTATATGGCAGAGATTTGGTGTGCTGAGGCTTATCTCGTCAAATTTTTTCAGCGGCAGCTCCAGGCCCAGCTCGTTGGCGATGGCCGGCAGGTGCAGGGTCGTGTTGGTAGAACCGGCGATGGCCATGTCAACGCGGATCGCATTCTCAAAGGCCTCGTCGGTCATGATGTCCCGGGGCCTCAGCCCGCTCTTTATTAGCTCCACCGCCCGTATGCCGGCCCGCTTTGCCAGGGCCAGGCGCTCGCCGTAATAGGAGGGGATGGTGCCGTTGCCGGGGAGAGCCATCCCAAGGGCCTCGGCCAGGCAGTTCATGGAGTTCGCGGTGAACATGCCGGAGCAGGAGCCGCAGCCGGGGCAGCAGTGGAGGGTCAGTTCCTCCTGCTCCGCCTCGCTCATGTCCCCGTTATGGACCTTGCCCACGGTCTCTATGCAGGCGCTGTAGTCGGAGACCTGGCCCTGATAATGACCGGTGGGCATGGGGCCGCCGCTTATGACGATGGCGGGGATGTTCATTCTGGCCGCGGCCATAAGAGCGCCGGGTATGGTCTTGTCGCAGCTGACCACCAGCACCAGGCCGTCAAGACCGTGGGCCATGGTCATAGACTCGATACTGTCGGCGATGAGCTCACGGCTGGGCAGGGGGTACATCATGCCCTTATGGGCCATGGTTATGCCATCGCAGATGGCGATGGTTGGAAATTCCACCGGCACGCCGCCTGCCATGAGCACTCCCTGCTTTGCCGCGTCCGCCACGCCTCTCAGATGGAAGTGGCCGGGGACTATCTCGTTGAAGGTGTTCACAACGCCGACAAGGGGCTTTTTGCCTATGTTCTCCTGAAGGTGGCCCGTGGCATAGAGGAGGCTTCTGGCGTCGGCATGCTCCACACCGGAGAATATCTTTTCACTGTTGAGCATCTGTCATCACTCCTTTGCCATAGCGTCTTTCGCGGCGGCCACGATGTCGGAGACGGCCAGGCCGTAGGCGTCCAGAAGCTCCGCCGCCTTGCCGCTGCGGGGATACACATCCCTCAGCCCCAGGCGGAGCACCTTGCAGGGGTGGAAGTGGCAGGCCACCTCGCATATAGCGCTGGACATGCCGCCATAGATGTTGTGGTCCTCCACCGCCACGGCGCAGCCGCAGCGCTTCAAAACAGCGGTGACGCCGGCGCTGTCCATGGGCTTCACGGTGGACACATCCACCAGAACGCCGTTTATCCCCTCCTCATGGAGCCGCTCCAGGGCCTCGATAGCCCTGTTCATGATAAAGCCGCTGGCGAAGACGGCCACATCATCGCCATAGCTCTTGACCTGGCGTATCTTGCCGAACTCATATGGGGTCCCCTCGGGGAAGACCTCAGGCTCCCGGCCGCTGCCCAGGCGGAGATAGGCCGGGCCCTCCAGCTCCATCATGGCCTTGGCGGCCTGATAGGCCTGCTGGGCGTCGGCGGGGGTAAGTATCTTCACCCCTGGCATGCTTCGCAGTATGCCAATATCCTCGTAAAACTGGTGGGTCACGCCCTCGCGCTCACCGCCCAGCATGCCGCCGTTAAGGCCGATAAGCTTTACATTCAGGCCCGGATAGGCGATGAAGGTGCGGATCATCTCGCAGGCCCGCATGGTGAGAAAGCCGGCATAGGAGACCACGACCGGTTTCATCCCCGTGGTGGCAAGGCCCGCGGCGATATCCACCGCGTCCTGCTCGGCAATGCCCACTTCTATTACCCTGTCGGGAAACTCTTCCCTGAACTTGGTGGCCCTGGCGGCGGCCACAGCGTCGGGGGAGACTATAACAATCTTGTCGTCCAGGCGCGCAAGCTCCTGTATGGCAAGCATGGCGGCTTCACGGGTACTCTTCGTGTTCATTCTCTGCACCTCACATTCTGTCCTTGAGAGCTTCACGGGCGATCTCCACTTCTTCGTCGGTGGGTACTCTCTTGTGCCAGGCGTTGTTGTCTTCCATGTAGGGGATGTTCTTGCCCTTCAGTGTCTTGCAGGCAATGAACGAGGGCCTGTCGCTGACTTTTTTCGCCTCGGCGACGGCGTTGCGAATGGCGCCGACGTCGTGGCCGTCTATGCACTGGACGTGCCAGTGGAAGGCCTCCCACTTTCTGTCCACCGGGTACAGGCTGCTCAGCTCCGTTACCTTGCCGCCGGACTGATGGTTGTTCAGGTCGCCGAAGACGATGAGGTTTCCAGCGTTGAACTTCGCGGCGGCCATGGCCGCCTCCCAGATTATGCCCTCCTCTTCTTCTCCGTCGCCCACGATAACATAGACATAGTTGTCAATACCCTGCATCTTGCAGCCCATGGCCATGCCCAGACCAATGGCCACGCCGTTGCCCAGAGAGCCGGAGACCGTGTCAACGCCGGGGATCTTGTTCATGTCGGGGTGGCCCTGAAGGAAGCTGTCCAGACTGCGAAGGCCTTTCAGCTCCTCCAGCGGGAAATAGCCCCTGCGGGCCAGCGCCGCATACAGGATGGGGCAGGCATGGCCCTTGGACAGGACAAAACGGTCCCTCTCGGGCCAGCGGGGCTTTGCCGGGTCAAGCTTCATCTCCTCAAAAAAGAGGACGGCCATTATATCGGCAATAGACATGCAGGGGCCGGGGTGTCCGTCGCCTGCCTGGTGTACGGTCTCGACCACGTCGAGACGAAGTCGGTTCGCTATGCGGGAGAGTTCATCAACAGTCATGTTTACACACCTCCGAATATTGAATATCATATGTAGGATGTTTAACATATTATCAATAAAACTCTGTTTTGTAAAGTACCTGAGCGTCACTTATTTGTTTTTCGTATATATGCCTATTTTATGATTTCTGATTTGTATACTTTTACTGTTCGCCTATATTGACAGCATTGTGTTAAACAAGTAAAATGGCCTTGAGATGTTTTGATATTCCTTAAAATCAACATGTATGGGGCAGAATCATGGTGGACATCAACTCTGAATTTGAGTACCCGGTCATCAAAAAAGCGTCTGTAGTGGAAGCTGTAAAGGATTGGATCATCGACCAGCTTATCAAGGGGAACCTCCGTCCGGGTGACAAGCTGCCCACGGAGGCGGAGCTC
>DBGBEC010000203.1:0-5314 GCA_048477415.1 Candidatus Limivicinus sp.
CCTGGCCGTAGTCTGACTTTATGTCCACGGGTATCTTCACAATGCCGGGGTTAACGTTCTTGCAGCCGGTGAAGCAGCGTTTGGCCATGTCCAGGTTTGCCGCCAGAAGCTCTCTCATGAACACTCCCAGCCAGAACACCAGGCCCATAAGCAGCTTCACGGGTCTGAAGAGCCAGAAAGCATTCTCATGTATGAAAAATCTGGCGGAGAACAGCGCCACCAAAAGGCATACGACGGCCCCCACTATGAGCTGGTCGGCAGAGAATGACCAGGTGAGCAGGATCCAGAAACCGTAGGAGACCACAAAGGTGACGATCACAGCGGGGAAACTGGTCTTTTGCAAGGTTGAACCTCTCCTTTCTTAAGGCCGGGGCGGCTTTTCCCCTGCCTTTTCTGTTTGGCGGCCGCGGCCGCTTTATTCCACTTTCAGCTTATCCACATAGAACTCACGGCCGGACAGCATTTTAAGCTCCGTCCCGCCGCAGGCGGGGCAGCAGGCGGCCTTTCTGTCCACGCCCCCCTCATAGCCGCAGCCCAGGCAACGGAACACGGCGGGGACCGTTTCGATATTGAGCCTTGCGCCCTGGGCGCGGCTCCCCTCTGCGGCGATGGGGAAAAACTCCCGGAGGCACTGGGGCATCAGCCCTGAAAACTCGCCCGACCGGAGGTCTATCTCCAGCACCCGGGCAAAGCCCTTTTCCCTGGCCTCGGCCTCCACTATCTGGATAATGCCTCTCGCTATCGAAAGCTCGTGCATCCCTTATCTGTCCAGGCAGCTGAAACAGGGGTCTATGCTGGCGATGATAAGGCCCGCGTCCGCCACGGTGTTGTCTCTCAGCATGAAGGGCACGGTGGGGGTGTTTTTATAGCTGGGCACATGTATGCTGACCCGGTGGTTATTAAAGCCGCCGTTGCCCACGACCATGTGGCTGAGCTGGCCCCTGGGGGCCTCGTGCCGGGTCACGGCCTGGCCCTCTTTTATTTTTATGAGCTTGTTGCCCAGATTTATGGGGCCCTCGGGCAGGTTTTCCAGGGCCTGGCGGATTATCTTCATGCTCTCATAGCACTCCAGGGCCCGGACCACCACCCGGGCGAACACATCGCCGCTGTCCACCACGGGAATGTCAAAGTCAAAGTCACCGTAGGCGGAGTAGGGGGCGTCACGGCGGACGTCTATCTTCACGCCGGAGGCTCTGGCGTGAGGGCCGACCGCGCCCATGCGCAGGGCGTCCTCCCGGCGGAGCAGGCCCACGCCCTTGGTGCGCAGGGCGATGGTCTTGTCGTTCAGGGCGATCTCCACTATCCGGTCCAGGGGGCCCTTGAGCTTGTCGCAGGCCTCGAGCATCTCCCGGCGGAGCTCGTCGCTTATATCCCGGCGGGCACCGCCGACCGTTACCATGGCATAGTTGACCCGGTTGCCGCTGAGCTTTTCCAGCAGGTCCATCACCAGCTCGCGCACATCCCATATGTGCATGAACATGCTGTCGTGGCCGATTATATGGCAGGCTATGCCCAGCCACAGAAAATGGGAGTGCAGCCGCTCGAGCTCCGCTGTGATGACCCTTATATACTCTCCCCTCTTCGGGGCCTCGAGGCCGTTTATGGCCTCCACCGCCATGGCATAGGTAAAGGCGTGGGAGTGGGAGCAGATACCGCAGACCCGCTCCACCAGGACCAGGGTCTGGATGGCGTTTCTCTCTGTGGCAAGCTTCTCAATGCCCCGGTGGTTGTAGCCCACGAAGACCTCCGCGTCCTTTATCAGCTCCCCCTCGGTGTAGAGTTTGGCGTGTATAGGCTCTTCAAGGGCGGGATGATAGGGGCCGATAGGCACTACATAGCTCATATTATGCCTCCTCCTTTTTGTTCTTTTCCACTAATTCCGCCAGGGGCGTCACCATTATCTGGCCCCGTCCCTGGGTCTCGAGCATGTCCTCCGGCAGAAACAGCCTCTTCGAGCAGTCCAGCCCCTGGAACTCTATGCCGAAAAGCTCGTTCAGCTCCCGCTCGGGCCAGGTGGCCGCCGTGTCGTAGATATCGCCGATGGAGGGAAGCTCAGTCTCTCCCACCACATGATATGACTCCACCGCCGGGTCCACCGCATAGTCCCAGGAGACGTCCATCTGCCCTTCCTTGTTCATAAAGCCGTGGATCATCACCAGATACCGGCCCTCCCGGCGCATTTTCTCCGCCAGGGGGACTATCTGTTCCTTTTCGATAACAAATTTCCTGTATTCTTGCATTCGTTCCACCTCTCTAAGCCTTGTATCAACATATTCTCGGAAGCTGAGCTCCCGTAAGCTTTTGCAGTATCCGGCCGCCGCCCAGCTCCGTGCGCATTATGAGCCGCCCCCGGAGCCCCTCTCTGACGCGGCCGATAAGGGCCGCGTCCCGGCCCTCGGGCCTGGCGCGCATTATCTCAAGGGCTCTGTCCGCCTCCTCCTCCGGCACCACGGCCAGGAGCTTGCCCTCGTTCGCGCAGTACAGCGGGTCAAGGCCCAGCAGCTCGCAGGCGGACCTGACAGCGGGCTTTACGGGGATAAGCTCCTCGAAGAGCTCTATACCCAGGTCCCCGCCCTGTATAAACTCGTTCAATGTGGTGGCCGCTCCGCCCCGGGTCGGGTCGCGCAGGACGCGGACCTGTACCTCTTTCAGCAGGGCCTCCGCCAGGCCGCCAAGGGCCGCGCAGTCGGAGATCAGCTCCGCCTGGGCCATGCCGCTTCTGCTGAGCATTACGGCGGCTCCATGGTCCCCCAGGCTGCCGGAACAGAGGACAGCGTCCCCCGGCCGGATATTCCGGGGCCCAAGGCCCGGATATTCAAGTATGCCGATCCCGGCGGTGTTTATATAAAGCCGGTGCCCCCGGCCCCGCTCCACCACCTTGGTATCGCCGGTAACTATCTGCACCCCGGCCGCTTCGCTCTCGCGGCGGATAGAGCATATCACCCGCTCAAGCTCCTCCATGGGCAGGCCCTCTTCTATTATCAGGGCGCAGCTCAGATATTTCGCGCGTCCCCCGCACATGGCGATGTCGTTCACCGTGCCGCAGACCGAGAGCTTGCCGATATCCCCGCCGGGAAAAAAGATGGGGTCAACCACAAAACTGTCTGTGGAGAAGACCAGCTTCTCCCCCCCGTCCAGCACCGCCCCGTCGCCCAAGGCCTCCAGGGCGCTGTTTTTGAAGGCGGGCACTATCATGTCTTCTATGAGCCGGGAGGTCTTTTTCCCCCCGCTGCCGTAATCAAGGCTTATGATATCGTCCATTTTTCACTCCACACTCTGATACTTATAGGCCGCGGCGCAGGCCCCCTCGCTGGAGACCATGCATGGCCCTACCGGTTCCTCCGGCAGACAGCGCCTGCCGAACAGGGGACAATCCTCCGGGCTGAGCCTTCCCTGTATCACCTGGCCGCAGCGGCAGCCGGGCGGCTCCTTTGCCGGGCCGAAGACTATGCCGAATTTTTTTACCGCGTCAAAGTCCGAGAGCTCGTCCCTTATCCGGAGCCCTCCCCCTTTTATGGGGCCCAGGCCCCGCCACTCGTCATCCGCCGGGGCAAAGCAGCTCTCAAGCATTTTCATGGCCAGCAGGTTCCCTTCGGGTCTCACCGCCCGCTCATAGGCGTTTTGAAGGCGGCGCTCCCCCCGGGATATCTGCTTTAAAAGCAGGTACAGAGCCAGGAGTATCTCCTCCCCCTCAAAGCCCCCTATGACCGCCGGCAGACCGTAGTCCTCCGGCAGGAAACGGAAGCTCTCCGCCCCGGTCACTGTCGCCACATGGCCCGGGCACAGAAGGCCCTGCATCTCAAACTCAGGGCTTTCGGCCAGGGTACGCAGGGCCGGTCCCACCCTTTTGAGCATGGAGAACACGGAAAAGTTCTTTATCCCCCGCTCCTTGGCTGTCAATATGGCGGCGGCCGTGCCCGGGGCGCTGGTCTCAAAGCCTACGCCAAGAAAGACCGTCTCCTTCCCGGGGTTTTGGGCGGCCAGCTCCACCGCGTCCGCCGGGGAATAGACTATCTCCACCCGGGCGCCCAGGGCCCGGCGGCGGCTCAGGCTGTCGCCCTGCCGGCTCCCCGGCACACGGAGCATGTCGCCGTAGCTCGCTGTCAGCACATCCCGCTCCATAGACAGCTCAAGGGCCGCGTCTATCATCTGCCCCGGCGTCACGCAGACCGGGCAGCCCGGCCCGCTCACAAGGCCCGTTCCCTCCGGCAGCAGGCTTTTGAGCCCGGACCTGGCAATGGCCATCGTGTGGCTGCCGCAGACCTCCATTAGCTTTGCCTCCATCGGCGGGAGGCTCCCCAGGGCCTCGATCAGCTTTTGCAGCCTGGCCTTTTTATCCAAGGGCATTTTCCAGCTCCTTCCAGGCCTCTATGTCCTCAAGGGCCTGCTCCTCGGGCAGACGCTCTATGGCAAAGCCGGCGTGGACCATCACATAGTCCCCTATCCGGGGCCTGTCTATAAAGTCCACTCTCACCGCCCGGCGCAGGCCCAAAGCCTCGCCCAGGGCCTCCCGGCCGTTTATCTCAACAAGTTTAAGGGGCACCGCAAGGCACATCTTATCCTCTCCTATATCCTTCCCTCTTCAAGGGCCGACTGGGCCACCATCAACTGGCCCAGGGCCAGGCCCTCGTCGTTGGCGGACACTCTCCTGTGCCAGAACACACGAAAGCCCGCTTTTTCCAAAAGCCCCGGCAGCCGGGACATTATATACATGTTCTGGAAGCTCCCGCCGGAAAGGACCACGTCCTTTATCCCGGTGTCTCTTCCGGCCCTTAGGGCCTGTTCAAGGGCCATCCTGACAAGGCTGTTCATGAACCGGGCGGCGATGAGCCCCCGGGGGATCCCCCGCTCTTTGTCCTGCGTTATCTCCCTTATCATGGGGCGCCAGTCGAAAAGCAGGGGGTCCCCTTCAAAGGCCAGGCTGTACAAGCCCTCCTCGCCCCGCTCTGCCGCGCTCTCCAAAAGCACGGCGCCCTGGCCCTCATAGCCGCAGCGCTCTTTTATGCCCAGAATGGCGGCCACCCCGTCAAACAGACGGCCCATGCCCGAGGACCGGGGGCAGTTCATGCCCGAGCGCAGCAGCTTTTCATAGCTTTCAAAGCCCGCCCTCTCCCCGCGCAGGCAGCCCGCCTCCCTCATAAGGGAGAAGGCCAGCCTGTCCGTCTCCTTCACGGCCCTGTCGCCGCCGGGCATGGCAATGGGCAGCAGGCTCCCCAGGCGCCGGAAACCGCGAAAGTCCCCGGCCAGGCACTCCCCGCCCCAGGCGTTCCCGTCCAGGCCGTGGCCCACCCCGTCCCAGATCAGGCCTATGACC
>DBGBEC010000204.1:0-6240 GCA_048477415.1 Candidatus Limivicinus sp.
GATACGAGCTCGTGGCCGGAGAAAGGCGGCTGCGGGCGGCAAGGCTGGCGGGGCTGAGAGAGCTGCCCTGCATACTGCTGGATGTTAACATGGAGGACGCCGGACTTATCGCCCTGGTGGAAAACCTTCAGCGCCGCGACCTGAATTTCATCGAGGAGGCCATGGGCATAAACCAGCTTATCCGCATGTTCGGCATGAGCCAGGAGGAGGCCGCCCGGCGCATAGGCAAGTCTCAGTCCGCCGTGGCAAACAAGCTCAGGCTCCTGAAGCTGCCGAGGGACGTGCTGGACGGGCTGAGGGAAAACGGCCTGACCGAGCGCCATGGCCGGGCCCTGCTGCGCCTTCCGGACAGCGCCAGCCAGCGTGAGGCCCTGGCCTTCATCGCGGAAAACGGCCTGACCGTGGCCGCCGCCGACGCCTACATAGAGGCCCTTCTGGCCCAGCCGGAGGATCCCACCGAGACCCCGGAAAAGCCGGCGAGAAAACGGGCCTTCGTCTTCAAGGATGTGCGTCTTTTCCTCAACACCCTGTCCCGGAGCATAGATCTGATGAAGCAGGGCGGCATAGACGCCGGAATGCACCGCGAAGAGACCGAGGACTCCCTTATCCTCACCATCTCCATCCCCAAAAGCAGACAAGCCGCCCCGCTTCCTTAGCCGAGATCAGACCCGCTATCGCCGGACCTTGATCCGGAGAGCCGGGGGGAGAAACGGTGGTCCTCCCGGCCCTCCGAGACCGCCGCGTTCCACTGAGGCGCAGATAAGGAAGCCGCGGCGGTCTTTGCTGCAGCCGCGGCTTCCTTTTCAGCCTGTTATATCCCTCTTTATCTGTTTTATGGCGTTTTTCTCCAGGCGGGATACCTGGGCCTGGGATATGCCCACGGTCTTCGCCACTTCCATCTGGGTGCGCCCGTCGTAAAAGCGCAGCGCAAGTATCCGCTTCTCCCGGGGGCTCAGCCGGGCCATGGCCTCTTCCAGGGCTATCTGCTCCAGCCAGTGCTCGTCGGTGTTTCTGGTGTCGCCTATCTGGTCCATGACGCAGGCGTTTTCGCTGCCGTCGCTGTAGACAGGCTCATAGAGGGAGACGGGCTCGCAGATGGCCTCCATGGCGAAGACCACGTCCTGCCGCCGTATCTCCAGATATTTGGCGATCGTCTCGATATCCGGCTCGCGGCCGTCTCTGGCGGTGAGCTTTTCCCGGGCCTGAAGCACCTTGTAGGCCGTATCCCGCATCGAGCGGGAGACCCTTACCGCGCTGTGGTCCCGGAGGAAGCGGCGCAGCTCCCCGGCTATCATGGGCACGCCGTAGGTCGAAAACTGCACGTTCTGGGCCAGGTCGAAGCAGTCCACCGCCTTTATGAGCCCGATGACGCCCACCTGAAAAAGGTCGTCCATGCTCTCGCCCCTGCCCGCGAATTTCTGCACAACGGACAGCACCAGGCGGAGATTGCCTGAGATAAGCTGTTCCCTGGCGCCGCTGTCGCCCTGGCGGGCCTTTTCCAGCAGCCGTCTGGTCTCCGCGCCTCTGAGCACCGGCAGGCTGCCGGTGTTCACCCCGCAGATCTCCACTTTTCCCTGCATCGTATCTCTCCTATCCACTCCTCCTTGGAAGAGTGACAGTATTATTTCCCAGCCCGGGAAATTTGATACGCCGCAGGGAATACCCGGAAATGTCTTCTGGCCGAAAAAGCCTGAGATCCCGGGAAAAAAAGCCTTGACAAAAAGTCTTCCATGGGATATATTAATTGGGCGCTCCGAAGACAGCAGGTGGCCTTGGCCGTAAATCCTGCCGAGGACATCAACAATATTTTTTGATTGTTTTTGTGTCTCCGTGTCTTTATGCCACGGGGGCTTTCTTTATGAGCGTGATCATCAGTGTGGAGGTGAAATCACACATGCCAAACGCAAAGGTTCTTAGCGAGAAGCAGGCGATAGTGGAAGCACTTGCCCAGCGCATACAGAGCGCCAGCGCCGGCATCCTGGTGGACTACAAGGGGATCACCGTGGCCGAGGATACCGCTCTGCGCACCGAGCTGCGCAAGGACGAAGTGAACTACACCGTCGTCAAGAACACCCTGACCAGGAAGGCCCTGGACAAGCTTGGGATGAGCCAGCTCGACTCCGTCCTCAGCGGCACCACTTCCCTGGCCACTTCCGAGAATGACCCCATCGCTCCTTTCCGCATCCTCAACGACTACAGCAAGAAGCTGGGCGACCGCTTCAACATCAAGGCTGCCTTCATGGAGGGCAAAGTCCTGTCCGAGTCTGAGATAGCGGAGATGGCCGAGCTGCCCTCCAAGGACGCTCTGTACGCCAAGGTGCTGGGCACCATGATCGCACCCATCACAGGTCTGGCCGTATGCCTGGGCCAGATACTGGAGCAGAAAGGCGGCTCCGTAGAGGCTGCCCCTGCCGAAGCCGCCGAGTAAGCGGCAAGAAAAATTAATGGAGGAAATTAAAATGAGTGAAAAAATCACTGCCATGATCGAAGAGATCAAGGCCCTTTCCGTGCTTGAGCTCTCCGAGCTCGTACATGCTCTTGAGGAGACCTTCGGCGTTTCCGCCGCTGCTGTCGCCGCTCCCGCCGCTGGTGGCGCCGCTGCCGCCGCCGTTGAGGAGAAGACCGAGTTTGACGTTGTCATGACCTCTTTCGGTGCCGAGAAGATCAAGGTCATCAAGGAAGTCCGCGGTATCACCGGTCTGGGCCTGGCCGAGGCCAAGGGCCTTGTCGAGGCTGTCCCCGCCAAGATCAAGGAAGCCGTCTCCAAGGAAGACGCCGAGGCCCTCAAGGCCCAGCTCGAAGCTGTCGGCGCCACCGTCGAGATCAAGTAAGCATATATCATGCGAAAACAGCACCTGCCGCCCGGCAGGTGCTGTTTTCGCATGAATGTTACAAATGTTTATATGCGTTGCTTGCCGCAACGGGCTTTTCTCCGTACAATAAGGCTGAAAGGAGGCTGTTTACAGTGCTGAATGAAAACATCAAAGCCATCAGAAGATCCAAGGGGCTTTCGCAGGAGGAGCTTGCGGTCAAACTGAATGTTGTGAGACAAACCATATCAAAATGGGAGCAGGGCTTGTCGGTCCCGGACGCCGATATGCTGATAGCCATATCAGAGGCCTTTGAAACGCCTGTGAGCACGCTGCTTGGAGAGACTGTCGTCCCGGCGAAGGCAGACGACTTGAAAGCGATCTCCGAAAAGCTTGAAGCCATAAATATGCACTTGGCGCAAAGGAAGGCCGCGAGAAGAAAAGCCCTCCACTGGCTTTTCATCTCGCTGTGCCTGGTCATATTGGCTGTTTTCGCGGTCCTGATAAAATTGGACAGTCCCTGGCTGGGCTGGGATTACAGCGAGCCTGAGGCTGCGGTCGTCGGGACCATTCTTCACGCCCTTGAGTGGATCTTCGTCAGAATAGCGCCGCTTGCGCTGATCTGCGCGGTCATAGGAGCCTGCCTGACGCGGAAGAAAATGTGAGCTCGCCCATGGTCTGGCCTGTCATATGCTCCGGCACCGGGAGGGATCCCCGTATAAGCAGACGCCCCCCGGAAGCCGGAGCTTCCGGGGGGCTGGCTGATCTATGCGGCCATGTCTCAGATACTTTCAAATTCTTTTACGATCTCTTCGTCCGGAGCCTTGGTGATAAGGCTCACGAGCACGATGGCGACGCAGGCCACTATGAAGGCGGGGAGCAGCTCATAGATGTTCCAGCCGCCGCCCAGGGGGCGGACAAGGTATTTCCAGATGAAGACCACCGCGCCGCCGCTCACCATACCGGCCAGGGCGCCGAAGCGGTTTGTGCGCTTCCAGAACAGGGAGAAGAGCATGAGGGGCCCAAAGGCGGCGCCAAAGCCCGCCCAGGCGAAGGAGACGATACCGAAAACGGAGCTGTTGGGGTCCCTTGCCAGGAACACGCCGAATATCGCCACCACAAGAACGGTTATCCGGGCGACGCGCATCTCCTGCTTGTTGCTCAGGTCGAGGCGGAACACGCCCCTGAAAATGTTGTGTGATATGCTGGAGGCCGCGGCCAGGAGCTGGGCATCAGCCGTGGACATGGTGGAGGAGAGTATCCCCGCCAGGACAAGGCCCGCCAGCAGTGCGGGGAATATTCCGCTTTCGCTGAGCAGGGCTGCAATGCGCACGATGACAGCCTCGGCGGCGGAGGCGCTTTCAAAGGTGGTGATAGCGCCCGCACGGCTCATTGCAAAGCCCACAACGCCCACCATGATGGCCACAGCCATGGAGATGACCACCCATATGCTGCCTATGCGGCGGGAGAGCTTCAGCTTCTCCTCGTCCTCGATGGCCATAAAGTGGTTGAGGATGTGGGGCATGCCGCAGTAGCCCAGGCCCCAGGCCAGGGTGGATACAATAGCGATAAAGCCATAGGGGCTGCTTTCTGAGGCAAAAATGCTGGTGCTTGTGGTCAGATCCAGATAGCCGGGGACGGTCTTTGCGTTTTCCATCACGGCGCTCCAGCCCCCCGCCACGTTTATGCCGAAGAGCAAAATGACCACCAGGGCGATAGTCATGACGATGCTCTGGATAAGGCTCGTAACAGAGGCGGCCATGAATCCGCCCATGGCGCAGTAGGCCACGATGACCGCAGCGCTTATTATCATGGCCAGCATATAGTCCACTTCAAAAATGTTGGTGAAGAGCTTGCCGCAGGCGGCGAAGCCGGAGGCAGTGTAGGGCACGAAGAAAATGATGATTATTATGGCGGCTATCCCCTCGATAAGGCCGCTTTTATCCCGATAGCGGTGTGAAAAAAAGTCTGGAATGGTGATGGCGTCCACCTTGGCGGAATAGCGGCGCAGGCGCTTTGCCACCAGCAGCCAGTTGAGATATGTACCCACCGCCAGGCCAATGACCGTCCAGGTGGCGTCGGCCAGGCCGCAGAAATAGGCCAGGCCCGGAACGCCCATAAGGAGCCAGCTGCTCATGTCCGAGGCCTCGGTGCTCATGGCGATGACTATGGGGCCCAGCTTCCTGCCGCCCAGATAAAAATCGCTGGAGGTGTTGTTCTGCTTCGAGTACATCACCCCTATGGCCAGCATGCCGACCAGATAGACGACGATCGAAATTAGTATGCATATGGTTGAGCTTGACATATTCTTTTCCTCTCTTTTCCCTGCCCTTGAAGCGCTTGTGCACCGCTTCAAAGGAATATAAATGAAATTATACAGGATTATTTTCCTCCCGCAAGGCAAAAAAGGGGCTTTGCCCCTTGAAATGTTTCCATTCGGGGCTATAATATAATCATCCCTGATAATATTCATGTTTGGATGAATTTTTTTCATCTTTGGAGGCGCAATGAGCCGAAGCAGTCTTTCAAAATACGAGACCTTTATGGCGGTGGTGGAGCTGGGGAGCCTTAGCCGGGCGGCCCAGAAGTTAGGCTGCACCCAGTCTGCCGTGAGCCACAGCATAGACAGCCTTGAGCGGGAGCTGGGCTTTCCCCTTCTGCGGCGGGGCCGCTCCGGGGTCCGGCTCACGGCCGAGGGCGAGCGGCTCCTGCCCGGGGTCCGGGGCCTGCTCAACAGCGAGGAGAGCCTGAATCAGCTTGCCGCCTCCATCCGGGGCCTGGACTCGGGCAAGGTGCGGATCGGGGCCTTCACCTCCGTGGCCGTCCACTGGCTGCCGGCAGTCCTGAAGGAGTTTCAGGAGGACCATCCCCGGGTAGAGCTCAGCCTTTTCAACGGCGACTATCACGATGTGGAGCAGTGGCTTCGGGAGGGGAGCATCGACATTGGCTTTGTGAACATCCCCTGCGGGCTGGACTGCAAGTGTATCCCCCTTATGGAAGACAGGCTCCTGGCCATCCTTCCGCCGGACAGTCCCTTCGCCAGCTACCCCCGCTTTCCCCTGGTCGAGTGCGAGAAGCAGCCCTTTATAAGCCTGCTGGAGAGCTCCGATCACGACGCCCGGCGCGCCCTGGAGAGGGCGGGAGTAAAGCCCAATGTCCGTTTCTACACCAAGGATGACTATGCCATCATCGCCATGGTGGAGCAGGGCCTGGGCATGAGCATAATGCCGGAGCTGCTTCTGAAGGGCCGGCGGGACAGGCTTTTGGTGCTGCCCCTAATACCCGAGGCCAAACGCACCATCGGCATCGCCATCGCCGCCGGAGACCGCGCCGGCCCCGCCGTGGCCCGCTTCGCCGACTATGTGGTACGCTTCGTGAAGGAGCAAACATAATGCGAGAAGAAGCCGACTGCGTCAGAAGAAGCCGACTG
>DBGBEC010000205.1:0-8597 GCA_048477415.1 Candidatus Limivicinus sp.
GGCCCGGGCCACTGCGGATACGGCCTCCTCCTGGCCTATCACCCGGGCTTTCAGCAGGCTCTCCAGATTTATAAGCTTTTCCGCCTCGTCCCTGTCCAGGCTCTGGGGCGGGATCCCCGTCCACTGTGAGACTACCTGGGCAATGTCTCCGGCCTCGAGGATGGGCTGGCGGCCATCTCCCCCGCTCAGCTCCACATGGAGACCAGCCGCCGCCTCATCGAGCAGGTCTATGGCCTTGTCCGGCAGAAAGCGGTCGTTTATATACCGGACAGAGAGCTCATAGGCCGCGCCGATGGCACCCTCGCTTATTTTTATGCCGTGGTGCTTTTCAAGGGATGTTTTCAGGCTTTGCAGCATGCGCAGGGTCTGCTCACGGTCTGGCTCCGCCACCTTTACGGGCTGGAAGCGCCGTTCAAGGGCGGCGTCCTTTTCTATGTGTCGGCGATACTCCTCCGGAGTCGTAGCGCCGATTATCTGTATCTCGCCCCGGCCCAGGGCGGGCTTTAGGATGTTGGCCGCGTCGATGGCCCCCTCGGCGCTGCCTGCCCCGATTATGGTGTGCAGCTCGTCTATAAAAAGGATAACGTCCCCGGCCCGGCGCACATCGCGCAGCACAGACTTTACCCGCTCCTCAAAGTCGCCTCTGTATTTGGTGCCTGCCAGCATGGCCGGGATGTCCAGGGATACTATGCGTTTGTTTTTAAGCTCCGCCGTGGCCTCGCCACGGGCAAGGCGCAGGGCCAGGCCCTCGGCCACAGCGGTTTTGCCCACTCCGGGCTCGCCTATCAGGACGGGATTATTTTTTGTCCGCCGGGAGAGTATGCGCACAGCCCGGCCTATCTCCTTCCCCCGCTCCACCACCGGGTCTATACCCCCGGCGGCCGCAAGCTCTGTAAGGTCCCTGCTGTATTGGTCCAGGACCTTGGTATCCGCCCGGCGCAGGGTGCTTTTCGTGGCCCCGGCCTGATACCTGCCGTTGGGGGGCGGGCTGCCGAAAAGGGCCATGATATCAGTATATATGTCGTTAAGGTCCAGACCCATGGCCTCCAGGGCCCGGGCCCCGCCGCAGTCGCTCTGGCGGAGTATGCCCAAAAGCAGGTGCTCGGTGCCTATATAACCCTGGCAGAGTTGGGCAGCCTCCACCCCCGCGCGCTCCACGGCGGTCCTGGCCCGAAGGCTAAGCCCCTGAACAGGCAGACCCGGCGCCCCCACGCCGTTTGCCCGGCTTATGGCCTTCATAAGCCCCTCCTCGCTCAGACCCCGGCCCCTGAGTATCCGGGCTCCCAGGCCCCCGTTCTCCCCAAGGATCCCCAGGAGCAGGTGCTCGGTGCCCACATAGCTGTGGCCCAGACCTCCGGCGGCAGCCCGGGCATTTTCTATCGCCAGCTCCGCCATCTGGGTAAATTTCTCGTTGCTTTTCATTGGTATACCCCCTTAACACATGAATTATCGCCCATAGCCTCCGCCAAAAACGGCGAAACGCAGAGGCTGTCCGGAAAATTATCCCCAAATTTTTCCGGATTTATATGTTGGGCTGAATTTTTCATTGATTTTTTATATAGATGTGTTACAATGAAGGCGAAACCGGTCAGACGACCAAAAATACATACGGAGGTAAGATCATGGCTTTTGTTATTACCGACGAGTGCCTGTCCTGCGGCGCCTGCGCTGCTCAGTGCCCCGCCGAAGCTATCGACATGGGCGATCTTCACTACGAGATCGACGCCGATAAGTGCCTTGACTGCGGCGCCTGCGCTGCCCAGTGCCCTGCCGAAGCTATCGTACAGGAGTAAAAATTTCAAAGATGAAGGGGCGATAAGATCGCCCCTTCATCTTTCTTTGCGGCTGTTTCCCCCGGCAGGGTCCGGGAATGATTTGGAGGGTTTATGGCGGAATTCATGGAGCTCTGGCCGGGCGGGCCCCTTTTCGCCCAGGCGGAGCATTTCAAGCTGAGCACCGACTGCGTGCTGCTGGCGGATTTTGTGAAAGGGGAAAAGGCGCACCGGGGCATCGACCTGGGCTGCGCCTCCGGGGCCATCGGCCTGCTGCTGCTGGAGCGCTGCCCGGGGCTTCATATGAGCGGGCTGGAGCTGCTGCCCCAGGCGGCGGAGCTGGCGGCGGAGAACATGGCGAAAAACGGCCTTTCAGACCGGAGCGATGTGATCTGCGGCGACATCCGGCTGCACCGGCAGCTATTTAAAGCGGGAAGCTTCGATCTGGTGGTCTCGAACCCGCCGTATTTCCCGGCGGGCCGGGGGCTGTTATCCCCCGTTGAGGGCCGGGCCGGGGCCCGCGGTGAGCTTCAGTGCAGTCTTGAGGATATATGCGCCGCTGCGGCCTGGCTCTGCCGCAGCGGAGGCAGCTTCTGCCTGGTGCACCGGCCACAGCGGCTTGCGGAGCTTTTCTGCGCCATGAGCAGCCATGGTCTCGAACCCAAACGCCTGCGTCTGGTCTTCCACCGCCCCGGCGCGAAGCCCAGCCTTGTCCTGGTGGAAGGCCGCAGAAACGGCGGCCCCGGCCTGGACATAGAGCCCAACCTATACCTGAGCGACCCAAGCGGTGAAGAGAGCCCGGAATATAAACGCATATACCACCGGACCTGAACCGGCGGCGTCAGAAGAAGCCGACTGCATTCCGCTTGCGGCGCTGCCCCAAGCTCCATATCCGTCGGCTCCTTCTTCCTTATCCAAATCAAATCCGCATGCGCTGGGCTTTGATTTGGGGATACGGGGGAGGTCCTGGGCTCCCTCTTCGAGGGAGCTGTCAGCCGTAGGCTGACTGAGGGAGTTGCGGCAGAAGCCGGACGACTGCCAACCTGAGATACGACGCTTCGATCTTTGCTGTTCTATATCACTCTTCCGCAAGACCCAACTGCGTCAAAACTCCCTCCGTCGCGGCTTGCGCCGCGCTTCAGCCGTATTGTTCGGCCAGATAGATGCTCACCCTGGACTGGATGTCTTTTGCCACATCCTCGGCGGATCTGTCACCGTAGTAAAAGGGCTGGGCGCTTTGGAGGACTATGTCCAGTATCGCCCTCTCGCATATGGTAACGGAATCGATCTTTTCCAGCATGTAATATATCTGGGCCCGGGCAGACTCCTCCTCCACGGGGACGCCTTCAAAGGACACGGTACCGTCATTACTATACAGATACACCGTTGGCGTTATTTCTGTGGCGCTGGACAACTGATATTCAAGGTTTACCTCCAGCCCCGACCCCGTGGCGGGCAGACCGTAGTAACGGCGGACATAGGCCTCTTTATCACTTAGAAGGAAGCGGAAAAATTCCCACACGCCCATTTTGTGCTCGCTGGAGCTGGACATGCCCAGCCTTAAAATGGGGTGCATGCCAAAGCCGCCGCTCTCGCTGCCGGGGAAGCCTGCAAGCTGGGCCTCGCCGCTGAAGGCAGTGTTCAGAAAGGACATTTCGTCTATAATATACGGGGTGAATGTGAACACCAGGAGCTGATCCCCCGTATAGGCCCTGCCAAGGGGCAGGCCACCGCTGCCGTCAGGGACATAGCTCTCAAGAAGGCCCTTTGAAAACTCAAGCATGGAGATGAAGTCCTCATTTACGAAATCACATTCCAGCGTCTCCGTGGAATATAGCTGTTCCTTCATAAAGCAGAGGACATAATTGAGAAAGTCCGTCCTTGTAAAATCAAAGCCGATGATCTTTGCATGGCTGTATTCATCCGTCAGACTCACAAAGCGCTCAACGCTCCAGTCGTCTCCGACTATGGAGCGGTCCCCACACAGGACAACAGGGAGGAAAAAGGGGATAAGTTCGTACATGGCCCCGTTATACTCGCAGTTTCTCCTTATACATGGCAGAAGATACTGATAGTCAATGCTGCCGTCCCCGTCAAAATAGGGCTTCAGATCCTCCAAAAGCCCCTTGGCGGCCAGGTTCTCCGGTGTAAAAAGCTTAAGGTCGAATATATCCGGGGTATTGCCGGTGATGATGTCGTTTGCCAGCCGGGTAAAGCCCTCGCCGGAGGACTCATAGCTGTCATACATGGCATAGTCGATGGGCTCTATGACATAGGAGCTGTTTTCCTCGTTGAAGGCCTTTACAGCGTCTTCCAGCTTGAACGACATTTCATAGGTGGCGAGAGTGAGCACCACCGCCTCCTCTGTGGACGCCAGACGCCAGATACAGGGCCTGCCCATATCCAGAGAGATATAACTCCCTCCGTCCAGGCAGACAAGCCCCATAGTGCTCATATTGCTGGTGAAGGTGTTCACAAGAGCCTGGGCCTCGCCTGCCGTGTAGTCATAGCTGTAGAGAGTGTTGTCCATAAAGGCCAGCAGGCTGTTGCCCTCACCGGCAAAAAAGTCGGTGAACAGGGTCTCCACACGGTAGCTGGGGCCCGGCTTCAGTTCCGCGTCCAGCTCTGTTATCACCGTCGCCGTATCTGTCGGCGCGCCAGGGATCTCCTGTTGCATACCGAGCCTTATGAGCAGGAGCTTGTCCTGAAGGGGGACGAGCTTTTCAGCCCCCATATACCCGCTATAGTCATGGATCAGTTTTCCGTTTTTGTCCAAAGCCACCGTGGCGTCGGCAGCTTTTAGGATGAAGCCGTTTTCAAGAGCGTAGAAGCCGTATATCATCCCCCCGCCATAGCTCTTGGGCTTTAGGCCCGTCTCAGCGACGCTGCCATCCGGCGAGAGGCTTTTTATAAGGTAAT
Organism: Candidatus Limivicinus sp.; assembly: GCA_048477415.1. Lineage (GTDB taxonomy): Bacteria > Bacillota > Clostridia > Oscillospirales > Oscillospiraceae > Limivicinus. Next base: position 4,692 of record DBGBEC010000205.1, read on the forward strand.
TCCCGTCGTCACCGACAGTCAGCGCGTGAAAGGATCCGTCCGGCGAGGCTGAAACAAGCTCAGCCCCCTCCGGGCAAAAGCCCTCCAGGGTCTCCGCCGCAAGGCTGCTTATGTCAACGCGGAAAAAATACGCCTCCCGTTCCCAGGTCAGGCCATACAGGAACAGCGTGTCCCCGGCCCTGGCCGTCTGCTGAACGCTTATCCCCTCCACCGGAAGAAGCAGCTCCTCCCGTCCATACCTGGCGGCGGTGCCGGATATGCTGTATTCCTTTGGAGCAAGAGCCCCGGAAGACGTGGAACTTTGAGCGCCTGATGAACAGGCGCCCAAAGCCGCGAGGGATATGCTAAGGGAAAGTATGGAAGATAGGAGTTTTTTTATACGCATATCATTTAGTTTATGGCACAAACACAGTCGCTGAGTTTTGCACAGCTTTTTAATGTTCAGCCCACATCGCCTGTGCCGTCGGCATAAAATCAGACATAGTAGTCACTCGAATGGTACGATGTTTCCCCCGGCGCTGCCGCGGTGCAAAGCACGGGGGTGTTTTGCGTTTCCTGATGGTCTTCAGGCGTAGCGTTCGGCCACATATACGCTGGCTTTTCCCTGGATAAGCTGCACGGTCTCCTCCAGGGACTTGCTTCCGGCGAGATAGGCCTGGCTGCTGTCGATGATCATGTCTCGCAGTACGCTGTCGCCGTATAGTTCGCTGTATTTTGTCCTCTCAAGGAGCCCGAAAATGGACTGAGCCTGGTCCGCCTCAAAGTTCTGGGATATGAAGTCCTGGGCTGGCTCGTACATCACCGGCAGCAGACCACGACCTTCGTTGGCAAGCTTTAGCTGGCTGGACCGGCTGAGCTTGCTTTTTATGTAATACCAGGCACCTTCCTTGTTTTGGCTGCCGGTGGGGATGGCCATGGTGACAGCGTATGTAAAATCGTTGGGGAGAATGTAAAAATGCAGCCCGTCCCCGCCGTCGGGATAGCCGACGAAGGAACAGGGGCCCAGGCGCTCCTCAAGCCAGGACAGGTCAAAACCAGCACTGTTCAGGAGGAAGTCGTCCCCGCTGCTGTCTGGGTTTGCTTCTATGCTTTTGCAGAGGGAGAGCAGCTCCGCAAACTCTGCGCTGTCAAATGAGCAGGAGGCATTGTCTTTATCCACAAAGACCGCCGCCCCCATTATCGCCACATTCTGAAGCGTGTCCTGCCGCAGGCCGTTCACATCTGAAAACTTGTTGTCCAGCACGGACTGTAGATCGTCGCGGCTGTTCACAAGCTCCCGGCAGTCCGCCGCGCTCAGCCCCCTGCCATCACCCACGACCTCCTCCCTGGCTGCCAGGGTGGAGACCGACACGCTGTTCCAAAGCTGGTGAAGCTCGCCCTTGACGGTGCTGCTTTCCAGGAGATTGGGCATAAAATCCTCCCGACTCAGGTCCGGATCCCTGTCTATATAGGGGTAAAGGTCCTCAAAGCCGGAGGCGCTGGTGTCTATCTGATGGTGGAAGACGACCAGGTCAAAGGCCCCTGCGGCAAGCTCCGCACGGAACTTGTCAAGCCCTGCCTCATCGTCGGTAAATGCATCCACCTGGAAAATATATGGGCTGTCGGCGGTGTTCAGCCTTGTAATGCCCCGGGACAGGCTGGCGGAATACCCCACCTCTATCACGCCCACCCGGACAAGACCGCTCTCGCGTTTTTCCACGTCGTGGGCCCAGGCGAGATACAGCCTTCCATCACTCAAGCAGGCAAAGGCCTCGTCTCCCAGGCGGCAGGACTTGCCCGGGCTGGCATTCACATCCATTTCCGGATACCACTCTATAAGCTGGCTCCTATGACCGTTCTCAAGATCCACCTGGCAGATGGCCTCTCCATCGTTTATCAGATACTCGTTCCCCAGGCTCTGGCAGGGGGCAAGGCTGCCGCTGCTAAGAAAACGGTCAAGCTCGTTAGGACCGGAAGGCTCCATGCCGCTCAGGTCCAGCTCGCTCAGTTCTCCGCTTTCACTGTCTGCCAGAAGGAAATGTGCCCTGTGATCCGCATCGGAATAGCCGGAGAGCACCAGGCCCGGCCCGCTTAAAGAGCCGCTTTGGAGCGCAAGCCCGCTGTCGCTCCGCCTTACGAGGCCCTCCATCCAGCGATAAAGGCATACAACGCCGTCTGTGGCCAGGATAAATTCGCCATTACCGAAGCAGAACAGGTCCACTGTCATCAGTTCCCAGTCTGGTATCTCCATCGCAGCCATAAACTCGCCCTCTGGGCTGTATTGCTGCACACAGAGGGCGGTGGCCGCCCCCTCAAGGCTATTCCCGGCCAAAAGGTAGAAGTTTCCGTCTCCCCCGGCGCTGACGGCGCAGTACCGGGCCTCCTCAAAGGGAAGGGGCGCCGCCTCAAGAGCGGCTGCCTGGGCCAGCGTGGGCCGGCCATCCCCGTCTATGCTGTACCCGGCCAGGGCGAGAGAGCCGCCTTCCTCTGACTCGGCCAGAAGCAGCAGCTTTCCGCCGGAGCGGGCCATGTCACTTATATAGGTCCCCGACGCCAGGGGGAAGACCTCCTCCCGGCTCTCCACCCGCAGGCTTATGACGGCGCTCATATCCTCCGTCGCCGCAGGCAAACTTGGGAAAGACGCCGCCTCTTCCGGGGCGGCGCTCACAGTCCCAGCCTCCTCCGGCCCCTTACCACAGCCCCAAAGGCCCAGCACCAGGGCCAAAACCAACAGCAAACACAGCCGCTTTCTCACATCGCGCATGATCGCTCCTCCGTTTAAAACCGTACAGGCCCCCCTGCGGCAGAGCGAGTGCCGCAAAGGCATAGGGGGCTGTGTATCTGGTTTTGATAATACAGGTTTTTGCCGATATTTCAATAGCTTTTGCGCGAAATGACAAAAACGGGACCGTTTTGGTCATTTCAGGCTGGTCTTTGCGGCAGGCCCGGCGCAGGACCCGGGGAAGGGTTCACTGCTCTCCGCCCTCTGTCTCCGCCCCCGCTGGGGGCTGTGGCCTGAAAATGTAGTCAAGGGCTTTTATCAGCACGCAGACATTTATGGATATCACCAGGCTGTAGGTTGCGGCACTTCCGAAAAAGTTAGGGAAGACGCCGATATACTCGCCGAAGACCAGGCCCAGCCCCAATTCCAGCAGCCGCCCCACACACCAGAGCAGCCTGACAAGCACACGGGCGATCGGATAGGAGAGCATGGAAATGATCAAAAGCTTCCTTAGCTTTTTCATGTTTTACCTCCATATTGCACAATAGTCCAATTCGTACTCCATAACCCTTGCGGCAGGCTCATCTCATCATTATCACCCCATTTCTCCCCCTTTGGTACATGGTGTGGGTCAGACTAAGGGCAAGTCTTGCTTATTGGGTCTACATAGACGCTTTTCCCGTCTATTTGGACGCTTAGACTGAGTGTATATGTGCTTCCTCTTTTCACGCTTTTGCTCCCTGACAGGGAGACATACGATGTACCTTCGTCTGACCAGGACGCTAAGACAGTGCTCCCCTCAAGCAGCGACATGGTGACGGATATATCGCTGCCTGTGTCTGTGACCAAGACGCTGCAATTTGCGGTCGTCCCGTTAAAGCTCAGCGAAGGACTGACCTTTGTAATGCGCGCTGTTTCCGCGAAAGACGCTGCCGGAATAAGAGAGAGCAGCAAAACGACCAACAACAATGAAATTACTTTTTTCAAAAAAATCGCCCCTTTACTGTTTTGATAATAAAACGGAGTAAGGGGGCGATTTTGGACACTGTTTGTCCCATGATTTTAAATTTTGTGGTTCTTCACAAATTGAGCGCTCTCATTTTGTCGGCTCATACAAAATATTCTCCGCAAATTTCAGTGCTTCTTCTTTTGTGAGAAGGGAATTCAGCTCGAATCGGAGCCCCTTTTCCGGATCGGTCCACCAG
>DBGBEC010000206.1:0-1688 GCA_048477415.1 Candidatus Limivicinus sp.
GTTTATAATGATCTTCCCGCCGGCCGCCGCAAGCGTATCTCCCGGGGGATTTTATCAGCATAGAGCTTGAGGAACATGGTCATTGGGGGATTTTTGCCTGATATATGGGGGTTTATATGTTACTTTCGCCGGGGATACTCTACTATATTATATTTATATCTTGAAAAGCGGCGGCTTTTTTGGTATACTGTTATAATTAGGAATATTGTGTTTGTGAGGTAGCGGATATGAACTCTCTCAACGACATTTGGGAAGAAATAAAGAAAATACTCTCAAATCAGCTCACACCCACGGCAATGAACACCTGGTTTTCAGACTGTGAGCCGGTGGAGGTGGACGACTGCCGCCTGGTGCTGCACACGGGCAACGATTTCAAACGGAGCATTATAGTCTCCCGCTTTGGAGAGACCATAAAGACCGCCCTGTCCGACCTCTTTTCCTGCGACTTTGATCTGACGGTGCTGGCCGGTGACGAATTAGAGGAATTTGTGTCCAAAAAGAAGGAGGAGAACACCCTGCCGGAGATGGACGGATACACCTTTGACCGTTTTATCGTGGGAAACTCCAACAAATTTGCCCACGCGGCGGCGGTGGCCGTGGCGGACAGGCCGGGCAAGACCTATAACCCCCTGTTCATCTACGGAAATTCCGGTCTGGGGAAGACTCACCTGCTTTTGGCCATCGGCCAGGCCATCCATGACAAGGACCTTTCAAAAAAGATCGCCTACCTGAAGGGGGACGATTTCACCGTGCAGCTTGTAAGATCCATAAAAGACGGCACGGCGGAGGAGTTCAGGAACAAATACAGGAATGTGGATCTGTTTTTGGTGGACGATATCCAGTTCATCGCCGGAAAGCAGCAGACCCAGAACGAGTTTTTCCACACCTTCAACAGCATATACGAGGCCGGGCACCAGATAGTGATAACCTCTGACCGGCCGCCCATGGAGATGTCACTGCTTGATGACAGGCTGCGCACCCGCTTTGAGGGCGGCCTTATGGCGGATATCCAGCCCCCTGACCTTGAGACAAGGATGGCCATAATAAGAAACAAGGCGGCCCAGCTCGGGCTCCTTCTCTCAGACGACGCGGTGGAGTATATCGCCAGCAACATAACCGCCAACATCCGCCAGCTCGAGGGCGTGATAAAGCGGCTGACGGCCTATAAAGAGATACTTGACGATATTATCACCATAGACTCGGTTAAAAGAGCGATAAAAGACGTCATAAAAATAGGCACCTACATCCCCTCTCCGGAGAGCATCATAAGGGAGACCGCCCGGTACTTCTCCCTTAGGGAGGAGGATCTGAGGGGGCAGAACCGCTCGAAAAACACGGCCACGGCAAGGCAGGTATCCATGTACCTTATGCGCTCGCTGACGAACCTGTCCCTGAAGGACATAGGCGCGGAATACGAGGACAGAAATCACGCCACCGTCCTCAGCTCCATAAGAAAAGTGGAGGACCAGCTTAAAAACGACCCCGCCATGGCCGGCACCGTGAGAGACATAACCTCCAACATAAACTCCGTGTAAATCGGCGTCAGAAGAAGCCCCCTGGGCTCCCTCCCTGAGGGAGCTGTCAGCGAAGCTGACTGAGGGAGTTGCGGCAGAAGCTGGGTAAACACCAGCGCGAAACACGACGCTTCCACCCTTGCCGCACTATGTCACCCTCCCGCAAGTCATAAC